>CAZDIF010000005.1:16354-22651 GCA_964505365.1 uncultured Actinomycetota bacterium | reverse complement strand
GCACGCCACACAAGACACCCGGGGAGTCCGAGCCAGTCGGGCTGAGAGGGTGGCCGTCGACGGCGCCACCGACCCGTGGAACCTGAGCTGGGTCATGCCAGCGGAGGAAGGTGCGCCAGCCATGCCCGAGACCGTGATCGCGGTCGCCGGCGGGGATCGTGTGCCGCCGCACGTCGCGTCGGTCCTGCCCGCCGGGGCCCGCGTGGTCGCGGCCGATTCCGGGCTGATGGCGGCGACGTCGCTCGGGCTGTCGGTCGACCTCGTCGTCGGTGACCTCGACTCGGTCGACGCGCAGGCGCTGGCGCAGGCCCGTGCCGGCGGGACCGACGTCCGGCGCCATCCCGTGGACAAGGACCGGACCGACCTCGCGCTGGCGCTCGACGCCGCGGTCGAGTCCGGTGCCGACCGGGTCGTGGTGGTCGGTGGCCACGGCGGCCGGCTGGACCACCTGCTGGCCAACGCCCTCCTGCTGGCCTCGTCGGCCTACGAGCAGGTGGACGTGGTCGCCCACATGGGTGACGCGACGGTCCACGTCGTCCGCGACCGGGTGGCCCTGCACGGTGCGGCCGGTGAGCTCGTCTCCCTGCTGCCCGTGCACGGGCCCGCCCACGGGGTGACGACGACCGGCCTGCTCTACCCACTCGACGGCGAGGACCTCACCGCCGGCAGCTCCCGGGGTGTCAGCAACGAGTTCGCCGAGCCGGACGCCACCGTGTCCGTGCGCGCGGGGGTCCTCCTCTGCGTGCAGCCCGGCGCGCTCGGCACCCACCTGCGCTCCCGAACCCCCCGGAGGACCCCATGATCCGCTCGTTGCCCGCCCTGCTCGTCACCGCGCTCCTGCTCGGCGCGTGCACCGGTGGTGGCGGCACCGTCCAGCTCGTCACCCACGACTCGTTCAACGTGTCCGAGGACGTGCTGGCCTCCTTCACGGAGGAGACCGGGATCGAGGTCGAGATCCTGCAGGGCGGGGACGCCGGCCAGGTGGTCAACCAGGCCGTCCTGTCCGCCGGCAACCCGCAGGGCGACGTCCTGTTCGGCGTCGACAACACGCTGCTGTCCCGTGCGCTGGACGCCGACGTGTTCGAGCCCCACGAGGCCGAGGGCCTGGACGCCGTCGACCCGTCCCTGGTCCTGGACGACCAGCACCGGGTCACCCCGATCGACCGGGGCGACGTCTGCCTCAACTACGACGTGGCTGCCTTCGAGGAGTCCGGCACCCCCGTGCCGGAGACGCTGGCCGACCTCACCGACGAGGTCTACGCCGGCCAGCTCGTGGTGGAGAACCCGGCCACGTCGTCCCCCGGCCTGGCCTTCCTGCTGGCCACCGTCGAGACGTTCGGCGAGGACGGTTGGACCGACTTCTGGGAGGCACTCGTCGCCAACGACGTCGCCGTGGCGTCCGGGTGGGAGGCCGCGTACTACGGCGAGTTCTCCGGCGCCGCCGGGTCCGAGGGTGACCGGCCGCTGGTGGTCAGCTACGCGTCGTCCCCGCCGGCCGAGGTGATCTTCGCCGAGGAGGAGCTCGACGAGGCCCCGACCGGCGTCATCGAGGCGTCGTGCTTCCAGCAGATCGAGTTCGCGGGCGTGCTGGCCGGCACCGACGCCCCGGACGAGGCCCGTGCGCTGGTGGACTTCATGCTCTCGCCGACCTTCCAGGCCGACATCCCGCTGCAGATGTTCGTGTTCCCGGCACGCACCGACGTCGACCTGCCGCCGGAGTTCCTCGAGTACACCGTGGTGCCGGAGGACCCCGTGACCATGGACCCGGCGCGGATCGACGCGAACCGTGAGGAGTGGATCGACCAGTGGACCAGCATCGTCCTCGGTTAGCCGGCACGCCGCGGGTCGTCGCCTACGGGGTGCCGGCGGCGTTCCTCGCCGTCTTCTTCCTCTACCCGGTGGCGACGATCGTGGGGATGGGGCTCACGGGCGAGGGTGCCCTCGGGCCGGTGGCCGAGGTGTTCTCGGAGGCCCGCACGTGGAGCGTCGCCTGGTTCACGCTGTGGCAGGCGGTCGCCTCGACCGTGCTGACGCTGGTGGTCGGCCTGCCGGGCGCGTGGCTGGTGGCCCGCGCGCGGTTCCCGGGCCGGGCCCTGTTCCGCGCGGTCGTCACGGTGCCGTTCGTGCTGCCCACGCTCGTGGTGGCGTCGGCGTTCACCGGCCTGCTGGGCGCGCGGTCGCCGGTCATGGGCTGGCTCGGGTCGGTGCTCGGGTTGCCGGCGACACCACGCCTGACCGGCACCGTCGCCGCGATCCTGGTCGCCCACGTGTTCTTCAACTACGCCGTGGTCGTGCGCACCGTCGGGGGCCGGTGGGCCAACCTCGACCGGGCCGTCGAGGACGCGGCCCGGGTGCTGGGTGCGTCACCCTGGCGCACCTTCCGGGAGGTGACGTGGCCGCTGCTGCGCCCGGCGGTCGCCGCGGCGGCGGCGATCGTGTTCCTGTTCACGTTCACCTCGTTCGGGATCGTGCTCGTGCTGGGCGGCCCGCGGCTGGCGACGCTGGAGGTGGAGATCTACCGCACCACGGCGCAGCTGCTGGACCTGCCGGCCGCCGCGGCGCTGGCGCTGGTGCAGCTCGCCGCCGTGGTGGCGTCGCTGGTGACCTACGCGCGACTGGGTCGCCGCACGGCGGGCAGTGAGCGGCTGCGGGCCCAGGCGGTCGTGCGCCGTGCGCCGCGGGGGTGGCGCGAGCGGACGTTCGCGGGGGCGAACATCGCCGCGGGCCTGCTCCTGGTCGGGGCGCCGATCGCCGTGCTGGTCGAGCGGTCCCTGCGGACGGCCGACGGGTACGGGCTGGCGTTCTACCGGGCGCTGGCCGAGCGCGGCGGTGTGCTGTTCGTGTCCCCGCTGGAGGCCACGCGCAACTCGCTGGTGTTCGCGGTGGCAGCGACCGCGATCGCCGTGGTGGTGGGCGGGCTGGCGACCATCGCGATCACGAGCCGATCGGGACCCCTGGGCCGGGTCTTCGACGGGCTGCTGATGCTGCCCCTGGGCGTGTCGGCCGTCACGGTGGGGTTCGGGTTCGTGGTCGCCCTGGACACCCCGCCGCTCGACCTGCGCTCCTCGCCGGTCCTGGTGCCGCTCGCGCAGGCGCTGGTCGCCACCCCGTTCGTGATCCGCCTGCTGGTGCCGGTCGTCGAGGCCATCGACCCCCGGCTGCGGCAGGCCGCGGCGGTGCTGGGTGCCGGCCCGCGCCGGGTGTGGCGGGAGGTCGACCTGCCGATCGCGTTCCGCGCCCTGACCGCGGCCGGCGGGTTCGCGTTCGCGGTCTCGTTGGGGGAGTTCGGCGCGACCGTGTTCGTCGCCCGCGGCGACACCCCGACGCTGCCGATCGCGATCTTCCGGCTGCTCGGGCAGCCCGGTGCGCTCAACTTCGGCCGTGCGATGGCGATGGCGGTGCTGCTGATGGTGGTCACGGTGGTCACGGTGCTGGCCGTGGACCGGGCGAAGGTGGGGGACCTCGGTGCCTTCTGATGCGCTGGTGCTGGAGGACCTCACCGTGGCCTACGGCGCCACGGTGGCGGTCGACCACGTCGACCTGCGGGTCGAGCCGGGGGAGGTGCTGGCCCTGCTCGGGCCGTCGGGATGCGGCAAGTCGTCCCTGCTGCGGGCGGTCGCCGGGCTGGAGCGGTCCGGCGGCCGGGTGCGGCTCGGCGGCCGCGACCTCGACGGCGTCCCCACCCACGAGCGGGCCGTCGGGCTGATGTTCCAGGGCGACGCCCTGTTCCCGCACCGCGACGTCGCCGGCAACGTCGGCTTCGGGCTGCGGATGCTCGGCTGGTCCCGGGAGGACGTCGACCGGCGCGTGGCGGACAGCCTCGCCCTGGTGGGCCTGCCGGGCACGCAGCCCCGGGACATCGACACGCTGTCGGGCGGCGAGCAGCAGCGGGTGGCGCTGGCCCGCGCGGTCGCCCCCCGGCCACGGCTGCTGATGCTGGACGAGCCGCTGTCATCGGTGGACCGGGCCCTGCGCGACACCCTGCTGGAGGAGCTGCCTCGGGTGTTCGCCGAGGTGGACGCCGCCGTCGTCTACGTCACCCACGACCAGGACGAGGCCCTCGCGGTGGCCGACCGCGTGGCCGTGATGCGGGCCGGCCGGCTCGTGCAGCAGGGCCCACCTCCGGACGTGTGGCAGTCGCCGGCGGATGGGTTCGTCGCCCGCTTCCTCGGCCTGCGCACGCTCGAGGTCGAGGTCCGCGCGGGCCGGGCGGACACGCCACTCGGGCCGGTCCCCGCCGGCGACCGATCGGATGGGCCGGCGGCGCTGGTGGTCCCACCCGGGGCCGTTCGTCCCCGGCAGGATCCGGGTGGAAGGGCCTCGGTGGGAGCGCTCGCAGCGACCGTGACGGCCCGCCGGTTCGCCGGCGACCACGCGATCGTGGTCGTGGAGGCAGCCGACGGTGCCCGCTTCGAGGTGGCCTGGCACGACACGCCGTGGCCGTCCCCGGGCGAGGAGGTCCACCTCGACGTCGACACGGACCGGCTGCTGCTGGTCGACCCGGGTCAGCGGGCGTAGTCAGCCGGCGAGGCGGGCCTCGAGCGTGATCTCGGGGACGGACGCCAGGGCCGCGGAGATCGGGCAGTTCTGCTTGGCCTCCTCGGCCGTCGCGACGAAGTCGTCCTCGGAGATCCCGGGCACGTCACCGACCGTCGACAGGGCGATCCGGTTGACCCGGGGCGCGTCACCCGACATGTCGAGCGACACCCTCGCCGTCGTCTCGATCGAGGTCGGCGGCGTCTCGGACTTCGACAGCAGGGCGGCGAGGAACTGGGAGAAGCACCCGGCGTGCGCCGCGCCGAGCAGTTCCTCGGGGTTGCTTCCCTCGCCGTCGGCGAAGCGGGAGGCCTTCGTGAACGGCCCCTCCAGCCCCGTCCCGGTCCGCATGGTGCCCGACCCCTCGTCGAGGGTGCCGTTCCAGCGGGCGGATGCCGATGCGGCCATTGCATGCTCCTTCTCGTGGTGGCGGGACTCGACCGTAGACCCACGGCCGGGACCATGTCGGCGTGGTCGCCCTGCCGGTCGATCACGTACCGTGCCCGCAAGCCCCGCCGACCCGAGGTGCGACGTGAGCACAGCCCCGCCACCGCCCGACGAGCTGACCCCCGCCGAGAAGGCGCTTGCCGCCATCGGCGGCATGCAGGCGCTGGCCCTCGGCATCACCCGCCAGGCCACCACCTACGCCGCCGACCACCTGCCGCCGGTGCGCGGCTTCCCCCCGGATGCCCTCGACGCGCCGACCGCGATCGTCGACAAGGTCTTCGAGACGGTCGAGGACACGCTGGCACCCCGGTCGTCGCTCGCCCGGGACGTCGTGCACCAGCAGGGCACCTTCGTCCACGGGATCTTCTCGTCGCTCCAGCCGATCGTCGACGCGCTCGCGGGCGATGGTGCGGATCACGCGGTCGACGTGGGACCAGCCGACGTCGACCGGGGCTGACCCGGGCCCGTGGTGCTCCCGTCGCTGACGGCCACCAGCATCGCCGCTGCCCGCGCCGTGGGGCTCCGCGACCTGCACGACCCGCTGGCCGCGAGGTTCCTGCCCGGACCCCAGCGACGACTGGCCGAGGCGTTGCGGCGCGCGGTCCAGTCATCGCCCTCCGCCGAGGCCGCCGTCAACGCGTTGACCGCGGGGTTGGCGGGGCACGCGGCCCTGCGCATGGACGCGATCGACCGGGCCGTGGGCGCGGCGATCGGCGACGGGTGCCGACAGCTCGTGGTCGTCGGTGCCGGGTTCGACACCCGTGCGTGGCGGCTGGAGGTGCTCGCCGACTGCCTCGTGGTCGAGGTCGACCTGGCCGACGTCCAGCGGATCAAGCGCGGGCGGCTCGGCGACCTCGCGCCGCAGGCCGACGCGGTGGCCTTCGCGCCGGTGGACCTGTCACACGACCGGCTGGCGGACGCGCTGGCGTCGACACCGCACCAGCCGTCCCGCCCGACCGCCTGGGTGTGGGAGGCCGTCGCCCCGTACCTGCCTCGCCGGGCCGTCGAGGAGACGGTGACGGCAATCGCCCGGCTGTCGGCCGCCGGCAGCCGGCTGGCGATGACCGTCGCCCACCCCGACCTCATCGGCAGCGGGGCCGTGTCCGCGGTGCTCAGCCCGGCGGCCCGGGGGCTGTTCGCCGGGATCGGCGGGCCGCTGCGCAGCACCTTCGACGACGACGCGATCGAGGAGCTGCTGGTCGCGCACGGGTTCCTCGACCCGGTGGTGACGGGGTCGGACGCGTGGGCACGAGGTGCCGGACGCACGGCGCCGCCTGACCCGTGGCGTGCTGAGCGCCTGGTGACGGCCCACCG
>CAZDIF010000005.1:10619-16254 GCA_964505365.1 uncultured Actinomycetota bacterium | reverse complement strand
GACGCACGGCGCCGCCTGACCCGTGGCGTGCTGAGCGCCTGGTGACGGCCCACCGATAGTGACCTCAGGCTCAGGCAGCCGACGCGCCCAGCGGGCGGGACGCCGAGGCGCCGGGGGCAATCGTCAGGACCTCGTCACGGTGGCCGAACCGCAGGGTGCCCTCGCCCTCCTCGAACGTGTAGGTGACCTCGAACCGGTTGATGTCGACCCGCAGGCGCTGCCCCCGGACGGTGACGGCGAACGACAGGCGGTTCCAGCCCGACGGCAACCGCGGCGAGAAGCTGATCACCCCGTCGGTGTCCCGCATGCCGCCGAAGCCGTACACCAGCGACATCCACACGCCGCCCGACGTGGCGACGTGCACGCCGTCGGCGACGTTGCCGGCGACGTCGGCCAGGTCCATGAACAGCCCGTACCGGAAGTACTCGATGGCGGTGGCGTCCTGGCCGAGCTCGGCGGCCATGATCGACTGGATCGCCGTGGACAGGCTGGAGTCGCCCGTCGTCAGCGGGTCGTAGTAGTCGAAGTTGCTTCGCTTCAGTTCGGGGTCGAACTCGTCGCCCAGCAGGAACATCGCCAGCACGATGTCGGCCTGCTTGAGCACCTGGAAGCGGTAGATCACCAGCGGGTGGAAGTTGAGGAGCAGCGGGTACTTGTCGCGCGGGGTGTTCTCGAAGTCCCAGACCGCCTTGTCGAGGAAGTTGGCGTCCTGCGGCGTGATCCCGAGCTTGTCGTCGTGGGGGATGTGCATCGCCTCGGCGGCCCGACGCCACTCCTGGATCTCGGCGGTCGTGACGCTGGTGGCGTGGCACAGCCGGTCGTAGGCGTCCCGGTCGGTGCGGGCCAGGTGCTCGGTGACCGTCGCCGCATAGCGCAGGTTCAGCCGGGCCATGAAGTTCGTGTACGCGTTGTCGTTGACGACCGTCGTGTACTCGTCGGGACCGGTCACGCCGAAGATGTGGAAGCGGCCGTCGTCGTCGAAGAAGCCGAGGTCCACCCACAGCCGCGCCGTCTCGACGGCCATCTCGGCGCCGTAGCGATGGAGGAACGCCCCGTCGCCGGTCGCGTCGACGTACTTCTTGAGCGCGTAGATGACGTCGGCGTTGATGTGGTACTGGGCCGTGCCGGCCTCGTAGTAGGCCGAGGCCTCCTCGCCGTTGATGGTGCGCCACGGGAACAGCGCACCGCGCTGGTTGACCTCCACGGCCCGACGGCGGGCGTGGTCGAGCATGCCGTGGCGGAAGCGCAGCAGGCTGCGGGCGACCCGGGGCATCGTGTACGTCAGGAACGGCATGACGTACACCTCGGTGTCCCAGAAGTAGTGGCCCTCGTAGCCGGAGCCCGTCAGGCCCTTGGCGGGCACGCCCGCGGTCTCGGCTCGGGCGGTGTTCTGGATGAGTTGGAACATCGACCAGCGGACGGACTGCTGGACGACGGGGTTGCCCTCGATCACGACGTCGCAGCGTTCCCACACGTCGTCGAACCAGCGGCGCTGCGACGCGGCCAGCTCGTCCCAACCCCCCCGCATCGTCCGGTCCAGGGCCCGGTCGCACCGGTCGGACAGCTGCTCGGGGGCGACCGACCGGGAGGTGAAGTAGGTGGCGAACTTGTCGATGCGGATCGTGGTGCCCTCGGTGGCCTCCACGTCCACGACGAGCTTGCCCCGCTCCGGGTCGACCTCGCACTGCTGGCGGTGGACCGAATCCGGGTCCGCGCCCGGGACGTCGACCTCGACCTCGTGGTCGATGGCACAGGCGAGGGTCATCCCGGAGTCGTCGACCCGGTACTGCAGGGTCGCACGAGTACCGTCGCAGGACTGGTCGACGGCACGGAGCACGTCGCCGAGCTGGCGGGACTGGCGGGGGTCGAAGACCTGGGGGCTGCCGGGGCCGCCGCTGATCTCGTGGCGCAGCTGGCTGGACACGATGACCGGGGCGTCGCCCTCCAGCATCGTGACCTCGTACCGGATGCCGATGACGTGCCGGTGTGCCATCGACACGAGGCGCTGCGAGGTGACCTTGACCAGCTTGCCGGACGGCGCCCGCCACAGGATCTCGCGGCGGAGCATCCCGTCGCGGAAGTCGAGCCGCCGTTCGTAGTGCTCGAGGTCGGCGGTCGGCAGGAACAGCGGTTCGTCGTCGACGTAGAGGTGGAAGCGGCGGGCGTCGGGGACCGGGACCAGCGTCTGCCCGGTCTTGGCGAACCCGTAGGCCTCCTCGGCGTGGTGGATGGGCCACGTCTCGTGGAACCCGTTGACGAAGGTCCCGCGGTCGTAGTAGGGGCGGCCCTCGTCCGCGCAGCCCCGGATGCCCACGTAGCCGTTGGCCAGCGAGAAGATGGTCTCCGCGCGGGCGAGGTAGTCCTCCTCGAAGCTGGTCTCGACCAGCGCCCACTCGTCGATGGGGTAGACGGACGTGGGCAGCCCGACGATCTCACGGTGCAGCACCTGCAGCCTCCAGTCAGTCCGTGACGAGCGTCCCGAGATCGCTGACGATCACGTCGGCCCCCCGGTCGGCGAGCCGATCGGCGTTCCCGCCCTGGTCGATCCCGATGATGAAGCCGAAGCCGCCGAGGCGGGCGGCCTCGACGCCGACGATGGCGTCCTCGATGACGATGGCGCGCTTCGGGGGGACGTCCAGCCGGCGGGCGGCCTCGAGGAAGGTGTCGGGGGCCGGCTTGCCGGGCAGGCCCAGTTCCTCGGCGACGATCCCGTCGACGCGGTCGTCGAACAGGTCCCCCAGCTTGGCCGCCTCGAGCACCGGGCCGGCGTTCTTGGAGGAGGACACGACCGCGGTGCGAAGGCCTCGGTCTCGGACGTGGTGGACGAACCGGACCGCTCCCTCGAACGGGGTGACGCCCTCCTGCTCGATCAGGCGGACGACCAGCTCGTTCTTGCGGTTGCCGAGCCCACCGATGGTGTCGGTGTCCGGCGGGTCGGACGGATCGCCCTCCGGCAGGACGATCCGGCGGGACTCGAGGAAGCTGGCGACGCCCTCGTACCGGGGCTTGCCGTCGACGTAGCGGAGGTAGTCGTCCTCCATGTGGAAGGGCACGAAGGGGTGGCCGTGCTCTTCGGACCAGCGGGCGAGGAACTCGTCGAACATCCGCTTCCACGCCGTGGCGTGCAGCGAGGCCGTGTCGGTCAGCACACCGTCGAGGTCGAACAGCACGGCGTCGTACTGGTTCAGGTCGAGATCACTCACGTCCGGCTCGCGTCGTGGGGTTGCCGGCAACGGTAACCAAGGGGTGGCGTCCACCGCTGCGGGAGGTCGTGGCTCCGAACCGCACCGTCGTGACGGGGTCAGTCGAAGTTGAGGTAGTAGCGGGAGGCCGTGGGGCCCTGCTGGCCCTGGTACTTCGAGGCGGTCTCCTTCGACCCGTACGGGAACTCGGCGGGCTGGTCGAGCTGGAAGAAGGCGAACTGGCCGATCTTCATCCCGGGGTAGATCGCGATCGGCAGCGTGGCGACGTTCGACAGCTCCAGCGTCACGTAGCCGTCGAACCCACAGTCGATGAACCCGGCCGTGGAGTGGATGAGCAGGCCGAGCCGTCCCAGGGACGACTTGCCCTCGAGCCGGGCGACGACGTCGTCGGGCAGGGCGATGCGCTCGAGGGTGGCCCCGAGCACGAATTCGCCGGGGTGCAGCACGAATGCCTCGCCCTCCGGCACCTCGATGAGGTCCGTCAGGTCGGGCTGTGCCTCACGCACGTCGATGTAGGGGTACTTGTGGTTGGCGAAGACGCGAAACGACGTGTCGAGCCGCACGTCCACCGACGACGGCTGGACCGCGTCCTCGGCCAGGGGATCGACGAGGATGCGGCCCTCGTCGATGGCGGCGCGGATGGAGCGGTCCGACAGGATCACGGCAGCCTCGTACGCATCGTGCGGTGGCCGCGGATCCTATGGCGCAGGCCGCGTCCACCGGCACCGGATCGACCGACCGCCGCCGCGAGGCCCTGGCGCTCGAGGGCGCCTGAACGCTGCCCGAACGCGTTGGTCCCCCGGGCCGGCCACGGCTACGCTCCCGCCACCCCGCGGGTGTAGTTCAATGGTAGAACACGAGCTTCCCAAGCTCGGAACGGGGGTTCGATTCCCCTCACCCGCTCTCTCTTCGTTCACGGGCGGGCTCCCGGCGGCGTGACGCCGGGGCGGGTCAGTTGGCCAGGTAGTCCATCGTGCGGGCCATCACCGCATTGCGGGTGTCCTCGGACGCGATGCCCTCGAAGCCGAACCCGAAGAACACCGTGTCGTCCGTCCGCAGCGCCGGGGCCTCCGGGAACGTGCCACGCTCGAGCCGGGTCCAGTTGTTGGCCGGCGTCGCACTGCCCTCCGCGGTGGTCACCGTGAAGGCCCCGAACCCGTCCTCGAAGGACTCCACGGGCCCGTTGCCGAGCTGCACCTCGTCGACGAACATCCCGATGCCCTGCACCGCCCAGTCCGAGGCGTAGGTGATGTGGAACTCGACCTCGTCACCAGCGTGGGCGGACAGGTCGAAGGCGAGTTCCTGCCACCCACCGCTGGATCCGGTGATGCCGTGCCACTCGCCGGTGGTGCCGGTCGGGTTGCAGTCCGCGTCCATGTAGTGGGCCAGGAACGGGTGCAGCTCGTCGACCCACCCGGCGGCGCAGCTGTCCCCGGTGTCGGTCGTGGTGTGCCCGTTGAGGTCCGGCAGCGTGGTCCAGTCGTCGGTTCCGGCTGGGGCGAGCTCGACGAACGCGAAGTCCCAGTCCGCCTCGATGTCGTACGAGGACCAGAACCGCAGGGTCGGGTCGTCGGTCGGGACGGTGAACGTCCCGCCCAGCCGCTTGTAGGCCGCGTCCGCCCGCTGGCTGTACGCGTGCCAGTCGCCGTCGTGCGGGTCGAACGGTCCGCCCTCGCGGTCGTAGCGCCCGGCCATCACCGCCCCGGAGGGGTTGTCGGGGTTCACCAGGAACGTGTCGGTGACGTGCTGATTGTCGGCCCCGCTGCCGCCTGACAACGCCAGTTCGAGGCCGTCGAGCACGGGGTCGCCGGTGACGCCGTCGACCTCGAGGCCACCGCCGTCGCTCACGATCGAGTCCCCACCCAGGTAGTACTGGATGAAGTCGTCGGTGATGAAGCCGTTGCCCTCCAGCCACGCGAAGTCCTGGCCGGTGGCGAACAGCGACCCGTCGGCGTAGTTGAGGTGGTCACGGACGTTGAGCGTCTCGAGGATGTCGGTGGTGAACACCCCGGCACCCGCGGTCGCGGCGTAGTCGTCGCCCGTGTACCAGATCACCGTGTCGTAGTGGCTGAGCACGTCCTGGAAGGTGGGCACGCCCTGCTGGTCGACGTCCCAGACGTCGTAGCTGTACCCGCCGGCATCGAGCGCGTCCGTGTAGTGGTGGAGGTAGTTGGGACCGCTGGTGTCGCCGTAGCTGGGGAACGAACCGGTGTAGTCCTCGGCAGCCATGACCAGGATCGGGTCGGCATCGGCGTCCTCGACCGTGTAGCTGTGGGGGCCGTGCACGACGTCGGTGCCGCCGTGGATCTCGTAGGTCACGGTCTCGCCGGCCGGCGGGTTGTCGATCGTGGCCACGTACCGGCTGTAGTACAGGCCGGGGGCGGTGTTGTAGCGCTCGCCGAGCGCTTCCTCGAACGGGATCTCCGTCCCGT
>CAZDIF010000005.1:0-10519 GCA_964505365.1 uncultured Actinomycetota bacterium | reverse complement strand
GGGGCGGTGTTGTAGCGCTCGCCGAGCGCTTCCTCGAACGGGATCTCCGTCCCGTCCACGACCAGGCTGAGGTCGAGGCCCTTGCGCGCGACCACCTGGACCTCCTGCGTCGGGCCGTGGGAGGCGGCGACCGGCGTGTGGACGACGTCCTCGGGCGTGATCCCGACCGACGAGTCCGGGTGGGCCGGGTCCTCGGCGGACTCGGCCATGGACAGGGCGAACTCGAGGTTGTCCTCGAAGACCTGCTGGACCTGGGCCTCGTCGTCAGGGAACTCGAAGCCGTAGAAGCCGTCGTCGTTCTGCCCGGGGGTGAGCTCGACCGTGTACGAGGGGACCCCGGCCTTGGCGTACGCCCAGTCCGTGTACTCACCGTTGGTGATGTACAGGTCGGCGCTCACGCCCGGGTCGTAGCCCTGGTCGACGATCGAGTCGTGGATCGCCGGGTTGTCGTCGGTCCCGGCCAGGGCGACGAAGACCTCGTCGTCGAGGCTCTGGGTGCTGAACTGCCAGCCCCACGGGTACAGGATCAGGTTGCTGTAGCTGTGGTAGGAGATCGAGAACGCGAAGTCGTGGCGGCGGACGAAGTCCTGGACTGCGCGGGTCTCCGGCTCCGACGCCGGGGCCGCGCCGCGATAGGTCTGGTCACTCGGCTGCGGGCTGGAGCCCTCGTCGTCGAGTCCCCAGTGGCTGTCGAAGTTGCGGTTGAGGTCGACGCCGTCGTTGCCGGTGATCTCGCCGTCGCCGTCGTTGTCCCGCAGGTTCTTCCGCCACAGGCGGTCCTCGTCGAAGGTGTACTGGTAGCCGTCCGGGTTGACGACCGGGATCACCCAGATCTCACGGGTGTCGAGCAGCTCGGTCGCCCGCGGGTCGTCGCCGTACCCGTCGAGGAACCACTCGATCAGCCGCATCGACACCTCGGTCGAGATCCACTCCCGCGCGTGGGTGGTCGCGTGGTACAGCACCTCGGGCTTGTCGTCCCGCACGCGCTCGTTGGTCAAACGCAGGGCGAAGATCGGACGACCCTGCAGGCTCGTGCCGATCCGTTCGAGCTTCGTCAGCGTCGGGTTGGCGGCGTGCAGCCGCTGCAGCTGCGCCTGGATTCCCTCGCGCGGGTCGTCGAAGTCGTCGTAGACCGCGAAGCCGTGGTCGCTGGGCTGGCGGGCCCGGTCGTTGCGGGGTGGTGCCGAGAACTCGAACCCCGCCTCCTCCAGATCCTGGCGGTCGGCGGCCGAGGTCACCAGGTCGACCCGGTAGGTGGGCACCTCGAGCCCGCGCTCCCCGGTCGTCGTGCCCTCCTCGTGGACAGCGGCGATGTCCAGGCCCATCGCAGCGAGCTCGGCGACCTGCCCGGCACCCCGCGCCTCCACGAAGGTCATCTGCAGCTCGGGTGGCGATGCCGACGATGGCACCGCGACCGCGACGGCCGCAACCAGGGCCAGGACCAGGACCGGAACTCGGATGCTGCGCATGGCGTCTCCCTCCGCTGTCCACCGCAGCAGTTCGGGAGACATGAGGACCCCGTTGACCCGGTCCCGCACGGCCCCGTCACTGGCCGCGTGATCTGATCTGAAGCAAGCACACCGCCGAACACCGGTGAAGGACTCGTGCGGGAACCGCACGGTGCGACGGCCCACCGGTACCGCTGCCCGCGCCCGACCGGACGCGCGGGCCCCGCGGCCGCTGTCCGGGTGGCGGGTGGACGACGCGTCCACAACTCCCTACGGTCGGACGTGGACCGTGTGGGAGAAACGGGACCCCATGTGGGTGACTCGCCCAGGGTGTGCCTGGTCCGGCACGAGCCCGGTTCGTCGTCTCCCCGCGTTGGTGTAGCTCTCGCGACCCCCAAGGATGCGATGCCGCACGATCGCCTCGACCAGCTCGTTCTCGGCGACGTCCTGCGTCACCGCGCACGGACGCACGCGAGCGAGGTCTTCCTCCGGTTCCGGGACGGCGAGTTCACGTTCGCCGAGGTCGACCGCATGGCGGATCGGGTGGCGCAAGGCCTGCGCGCCCTGGGTGTGGAGCGGCACGACCACGTGGCCATGATGCTGCCCAACTGCCCCGAGTTCGTCTTCGTGGTCTTCGGGCTCGCCAGGCTCGGTGCGGTCGCGGTCCCGGTGCACACGGAGTACAAGGGCGACCTGCTGCACCACGTGCTCGACACCTCCGACGCGTCCCTGCTGGTGGTGGACGAGTCCCTGCTCGACCGGTACGCCGACATCGCCCGGACGGTCCCCGACATCACCCGTGTCGTGGTGCGGACGACAGGGGGCACCTCCCCGTCACTCGACGCGCTCGACGTCCCGGCCGTCCCGATGACCACGCTGCTCGAGCACGGAGCCGACGACCCGAACGTCCCGGTGAGCTTCAGCGACCTGCAGGCCATCATGTTCACGTCCGGGACGACCGGCGTGTCCAAGGGCGTGATGACACCCCACGCGCTCGCGCTGACGTGCGCCCTGGACTCACTGGGGTACGTCAACGGCTGGGGCCGCACCTACTACTGCCCAGTGCCGCTGTTCCATGCCGGTGGGCTGTGGGACGGCGTGATGGGAGCCCTGCTGTCCGGGTCGCCCATCGCGATCGTCGAACGCTTCAGCGCCTCCCGGTTCTGGGACGACGTCCGCCACTTCGACGCCAACGTCTCGATCGGCGTGTTCGCGATGGTGCCGATCCTGCTCAACCAGCCACCGAAGGCCGACGACCGCGACAACCCACTCCAGAGCTTCTACATGGGCAAGTCGTCCCTGGACGGCGCCTTCTACGAACGCTTCGGCGCCCACACGGTCGAGACGTACACGTCCACCGAGACCGGCATCCCGACGGGCAGTCCGTTCGGGCAGTGGCGCCCGGGTTCGTGCGGCCAGGAGAACTCCCGGCGGTTCGAGGTCCGGGTCGTGGACGAGCACGATCGAGAGGTCGGCCCCGGCCAGCCCGGGGAGCTCGTGGTCCGCCCCCGGCAGCCCTACGTGATGATCACCGGCTACTACGGGCACTGGGAGCACACGACGCGGGTGTTCCGCAACCAGTGGTTCCACACCGGCGACCAGCTGTACCGCGACGACGACGGCTACTTCCACTTCCTCGACCGCATGAAGGACGCGATCCGCCGGCGCGGCGAGAACATCTCGGCCTTCGACATCGAGCAGGAGGTCAACCTCCACCCGGCCGTGCTCGAGTCGGCGGCCATCGGCGTGCCGTCCGAGCTGGGGGAGGACGACGTCAAGATCGTGGTCGTGCGCAAGCCCCACGCCGAGGCCCGACCGGTCGACCTGGTCGACCACTGCCGTGCTCGACTGCCATCGTTCATGGTGCCGCGGTACGTCGAGTTCGTGGACGGGTTGCCGCGCACCCCGACGGGCAAGCTGGCCAAGCACCACCTCCGCGAGGTCGGTGACCACGGCATCACGGCCGCCACGTGGGACGCGGAGGCCGGCGGGGTCCACACCGGTGCCCAGCCCGGTGGCTCCGGGGGACGCCCGTGAACTGGGCCGACACGCCGGAGCAGGCCGCCTTCCGCGAGGAGGTCCGCGCCTTCGTCCGAGATCGCTTCCCGGAGGACTACGAGCCCGACATGGCGGGCGAGCAGAGCCTCGAGCCCGAGGACGTCTGGGGCTACAACTGGGCCGTCGACGTCCGCTCGGAGGACCCCGGGCGGCGGGCGGCGGCCACCCGCTGGGCCGATGCCCTGGCCGAGCGTGGGTGGATCGCGCCGCACTGGCCACCCGAGTACGGCGGCGCCGACCTCGGCCCGTCGGAGGCCTTCATCCTCCACGAGGAGATGATGCGGGCGCGCGTGCCGACGGTGAACGGGATCGGCGCGTTCCTGCTGGGGCCGACCCTGCTGGAGCACGGCACCGACGAACAGAAGGCCGAGCACCTGCCCCCGATCGCCCGCGGGCAGCGCACCTGGTCGCAGTGCTTCTCCGAGCCCGAGGCCGGGTCGGACCTCGCTGGGCTCAGGACCCGGGCCGTCCGCGACGGCGACCACTACGTCGTCTCCGGCCAGAAGGTCTGGACGTCGCTGGCCCAGTACGCCGACGCCTTCTTCGTGCTCGTCCGCACCGATCCCGACGCCCCGACCCGGCACCGTGGCATCACGTTCCTGCTCGTCGACGCGGACACCCCCGGCGTGACCGTCCGTCCCATCACGGACATCCGCGGGGCCGCACCGTTCGGCGAGGTGTTCTTCGACGACGTGCACGTCCCCGTCGACAACCGCGTGGGCGAGGAGAACCGCGGCTGGTACGTGGCGATGACGACCCTGACGTCCGAGCGGTCCGGCATCGGGGCCGTGGTCAAGTACGAGCAGGCGCTGCAGGACCTCGTCACGGCCGTGACCCGCGAGCAGGACGTGGCCGGCGTGCGGGCCGACTGGGGGCAGTCGCTGCGCCACGAACTCGCCCGCCGGTACGTCGAGATCCGCGTGCTGTACAACATCGCACGCCACACGGTGTCGATGGAGGCCGCCGGTACGACACCCGGGTACGAGGCCTCCGCGAACCAGGTGTTCAGCGCCGAACTGCACCAGCGGCTGGCCCGCACCGGCGCGCGGGTCTTCGGCCAGCTCTCACGCCTGTGGCAGCGCGACGGTGCCCCGCTGGATGCCGCGTTCGCCCACCAGGTGTACGACTCGGTCGCCGCGACCTTCCTCGCCGGGACGTCCGAGATCCAACGCAACGTCATCGCCACCCGCGGCCTCGGCCTGCCGCGGGACTGACCACCCGACGACACGAGGAGGACCCATGGACACGCTGGACCTGCAGGTGAGCGACCGCGTCGCGAACCTCACGCTCGACCGACCCGAGAAGCTCAACGCCATCAGCGAGAAGACGCTCCTGGAGCTGCGCCAGGTGCTGGCGGAGCTCGACGAGCGGGAGGACGTCCACGTCGTCGTGCTCCGCGGTGCCGGCGACAAGGCCTTCTGTGCCGGCATGGACCTCGACTGGTCCGAAGAGCTGACGAAGAAGGACCGGGTCGAGCAGGGACGGCTGGGCGAGAAGACCATCACGATGCTGGAGCAGCTCAGCGTGCCCGTCGTCGCGGCCGTGCACGGCTACGCGCTGGGCGGCGGCCTCGAGCTGGCGCTGGGCGCCGACTTCATCATCGCCCGGGACGACGCCCAGCTGGGGCTGGTCGAGATCACCCTGTCCGCGGAGCCGCCCTACCGGCCGAAGGCCACCGAGGACGGGGACCCGGACCAGCCCGAGTTCGGCGGCAGCGCCCCCGGGTGGGGCGGGGTCAAGCGGCTGCCCGCCCGCGTGGGCACGGCCCTGGCCAAGGAGATGCTGTTCACCGGGATCCGCGTCCCCGCGGACCGGGCGCTGCGCATGGGGCTGGTCAACAACGTCTTCCCCGCGGACGAGTTCGACGACGAGGTCGCCGAGCTCGGTCGCCGCATCGGCGCCATGAACCGTTACAACCTGCGGCTCGTCAAGGAACTGGTG
The DNA here is from genome assembly GCA_964505365.1 of uncultured Actinomycetota bacterium. GTDB lineage: Bacteria > Actinomycetota > Nitriliruptoria > Nitriliruptorales > Nitriliruptoraceae > CAWCLK01. The sequence continues at coordinate 5,072 of CAZDIF010000005.1, read as the reverse complement.
AACAAGGGCTACGACTGGATCGAGCCGCACCCGCAGTGACCACCCACCACAGGAGCGACTCATGCTGGACATCTACCGCGTCGACCACGTCGCCCAGGTGACGTCCGACCTCGATTCGCAGGTCGACCTGATGCAGGGGCTGTTCGGGTTCCGGCTGCTGCGGACGTGGGACAGCCCGGACGACCAGTGCCGGGGGGCCCGCCTCGACGTCGGCGCCGGCCATGCCTGGGAGGTGCTCGCCCCGACGTCGGACGACTCCCCGCTGCAGGGGTTCATGGACGACAAGGGCGGCCGCCCGGGGTTCCACCACGTCGCCGTCGAGGTGCCCGACCTCGACACGGCACGGGCCGCGCTGGAGGACCGCGGCATCAAGCCGACCGACGGGCCGACCGGCGGGTGGATCGAGGCGTCGCTGTCGCCACCCGACGCGGGCGCGGGTGTGCTGTGGCGCCTCAACGGGCCCGGCGAGCACCCCCTGTGCGGTGACGACCACACCGGGTCCACGCCGTCGCCGGGTGAGGGCGGGCCGTCACTCGGGGTGGTGGCCATCGACCACGTCTGCCAGGCGTTCGCCGACCGGGACGAGCTCGCCACCTGGTACCGCGACCTCGCGGGCTTCGTCCAGGTCTGGCGCACCCCGATCGACGAGCACCCGGACATGGCCGACCTCGTGCTGAACGTCCCGGGCTCGAGCATCTGCTGGGAGGTCATCATGCCCCGCGGGGAGGAGTCCTTCATCGAGCGGTTCCTCGACCGCAGCGGCCCGGACGTCCACCACGTCACGATGGAGGTCGCCGACTGGGAGCAGGCCATGGCCGCGTGCGACCACCACGGCGTCGAGCCCTTCGGCTCCAACGAGGGCACGACCGACGGTGCTGCCTGGAAGGACACCTTCCTCCACCCGAAGCAGACCGGCGGCGTGCTGGTGCAGCTGTTCTGGGAGCAGCGTCCCGGCGTCTGGGTCCGGTCGGACAAGATCCCGCCGCAGCACTGAGATGGACCTCACGCTGACCTCCGAGCAGGAGCTGCTGGCCAGCACGGCCCGCGAGTTCCTCGAGGCACGCTGCCCCAGCAGCCACGTCCGGGAGATGGCCCACAGCCCAGCCGGCCACGCGCCCGAGCTGTGGAAGGAGATCGCCGAGCTCGGCTGGATCGGGATGGCCCTGCCCGAGACGCACGGCGGGTCGGGTGCCGGCTTCCTCGACCTGTGCCTGGTCATCGAGCAGATGGGACGGGTCCAGCTGCCCAGCCCGTTCGTGCCGACGGTCGTGCTCGGGGCCCTGCCGGTGGCCCGGTTCGGCAGCGCCGAGCTGGCCGACCGCCTCCTGCCGGGCGTGGTGGCCGGGGAGGAGGTGCTCACCTTCGGGTGGTGTGGCCCGGACGGTGGCTGGGACCTCGATGCGGTCGGGCTGGTGGCGACCGCCGACGGCGACGACCTCGTGCTCGACGGCACGGTCACGTTCGTCCCGTGGGCCGAGGTCGCGGACCACCTCGTGCTGGTGGCTCGGCGTGCGGGCGCGGACGGCCTGACGGTGGTGGTCGTGCCGGCCGACGCGGAGGGGATCACGCTCGACCGACTGGAGACGACCGGGCCGGCCCGCCAGGCGCAGGTGAGGCTGGACGAGGTCCGCGTGGCCGTCGCGAACGTGCTCGGTGACGTGGACGGGGGCCGCGAGGTGGCCACGTGGGCGCTGGCCCGCGGCACCGCGGCCCTGGCCGCCGAGATGGTCGGCGGCGCCCAGCGGGTCCTCGACATGACGGTCGAGTACGCCGGACAGCGACAGCAGTTCGGACGGGCGATCGGGAGCTTCCAGGCGGTCCAGCACCACTGTGCGGACATGGCCATGGACGTCCTGGGGGCCCGGTTCGTGGCCTACGAGGCCATCTGGCGGCTCGGGGAGGAGCTGGACGCGACCATGGAGGTGGCCGTGGCCAAGGCGTGGGTGAGCGAGGCCTACCGACGCGTCTGCGCCACCGGGCACCAGGTCCACGGGGCCATCGGCTTCACCGCGGAGCACGACCTGCACCTGTACCTGGGGCACGCCACCGACACCGAGCTCACCTTCGGTGACGCCGACCACCACCTCGAGGTCGTCGCCGGCGCGCTCGGCCTGTAGGCGCGGCACCCCGAGGACGCGTGTGCCAGCTGCCTCGGAGACTCGCCGTCAGGGCTCGGTCGCGGCGACGAAGGCGCTGCGATGGAACGCGGCTGCGGCCTCGACCTCGGGCACGCCGCAGACGTCCGGCTCCGGCGCCGCACTGCCGGCCAGCACCTGCAGGACGGCGTGCGTGCCTCGCGACAGCGACTCGAGGTTGTAGCCGCCCTCGAGGACGAAGGCCAGGCGCCCCTCGCAGTGCCGGTCCGCGAGGGCCATCAGTTCGGCGGCCATGGCTCCGAACCCGGCATAGGACACGTTCAGCGCCAGGTCGTACCAGTGGGCGTCGAACCCGGCCGACACGATGACCAGGTCCGGGTCGAACGCCTCGGCCGCCGGCTCCAGGATCTCCCGCAGGGCCGTCAGGTATGCGACATCGCCGGTCCCACCCGGGACGGGCACGTTCACGGTCGCACCCTCACCCAGGCCGGCGCCGACGTCCTCCAGCTGCCCGGACCCGGGATAGAAGGGCGCGGCACGGTGGATGTCGAAGTGCATGACGTCGGGGTCGGTCCAGAAGATGTCCTGCGTGCCGTTGCCGTGATGGGCGTCGAGGTCGACGATCAGCACGCGCTCGCAGCCAAGCGTTGCCCGGGCGTGCGCAGCCGCCACGGCCATGTTGTTGAACAGGCAGAACCCGCGTGCGCGGACCGGCTCGGCGTGGTGGCCCGGCGGCCGGACCAGCGCGAAGCTGCTGTCGGCCCCGCCCCCGACCACCGCCTCGACCGCGCAGGCCGCCGTGCCAGCGGCCACCTCCGCCGCCTCCACGCTGCCCGGGGACACCGCGGTGGTGTCGACGTCCAGCCACGCCGACTGGCCACGCAGTGCGAAGATGCGGTCGATGTGCGCGGTGGCGTGCACCCGGCCGAGCTCCTCGCGGGTCGCCGCCCTGCCCTGCTCGAGGCGCACACCCGGGATCGGCTCGCGGGCCAGCAGGTCCAGGACCGCGGTGATGCGGCCGGGGTGCTCCGGGTACCGCCACTGCACGTTGAGGCCCGCGAGGATCTGCCGAACCCGCCGGTCGAGCCGACCCGGCAGGAAGGGCGCCTCCGCGTCGGGTTCGTGCTGCAGGGTGCGGGGGTCGTGGAAGACCGCCACGTCCCGCCTCGGGGTGGTGGTGTCGTTCACACCCTGGACCGCTCCGGGTTGATCAGTGGGTAGGCACCCTCGTCGTCGTGGACCTCCTGGCCCACCAGCGCGGGCGTGAACACGCAGATCATCCGCACCGTCTCCTCGACATCGAGGGTGTGCTTCTCGTGGTGGTCGAGCACGTACATCGTCCCGGGGGTGATCTCGTAGACCTCACCGTTGGTGTGGTCGGTCAGCGTGGCCTTGCCCTCGATGCAGTAGACGGTCTCCTGGTGGTTCTTGTAGTGCATGTTCGTCTGGGTGCCGGAGTACAGCGTCGTGTCGTGGAAGGAGTAGCCGAGGCCGTCGCGGGCCAGGAGCAGCCGTCTGGCGATGAAGGTCTCTGCGGTGGTCTCGCGGTCGGTGCCCTCGAGGTCGGCGCGGGTGCGAACGATCATGTGCTGCTCCTTCGGTGGATGTGGACCTTCCAGCCTACGTCCCCGGCGATCCCGTGATCGGTCCGGGGTCGGCCTGCAGGTCGACGGGTGGGTGGCGATCTGCCCCCCAGCTGCGGTGGACGAGCTCGATGACGGTGGCCAGTTCCTCGTCCTTGACGAGGCCGGGCTCGCCCTCCTCGAGGGGGTCGTAGTGGAAGATGTACAGCCGTGAGGCGAACTGCTCGAACGGCAGCGAGGACTCGCCGAAGCGTTCGCCGTGGTCGGCGGTGGACACCACCACGCCGTCGCCCCAGTCCTGGCCACTGTCGTTGTTGGGGTTGAAGAAGTAGACGCGCATCGTCCCCTCGGGATCCCGGCCGACCCGAAGGAGGGTGACGGCGTGCCACCCGACGAACCGCGCGGCGGCGTCCGTCACGGCGACCCCCGCCGGTTGCGGGTGGATGACCGGCTGGTCGCCGTTGTAGGCGGGGTGGTAGGTGGCGTGGAAGTCGCGCAGGAACCCCTCGAGATCCGTGAGCTGTCCGGTGGCCACGTCGACGTTGATCCGGAATCCCCGCCAGGCCCACCAGCCGTGGAACTCGGGGTTGACCCAGCGGTGGGGATCGCCCTCGCGCCCGATGCACAGCCGGCCCATCTCGGCGTAGATGCGGTCGAGGTGGGGCACGACCAGCAGCGAGGCAGGATCGAGATCCATCGGAGGGATCGCGGCCACGCCGGAGGCAACGTCCCGCGACGAGATGGGCTGGCCCTCGAAGTGCATGACGACCTCGTCGTCGCGGGCCGCACGGGCCACCACGTGCAACAGGTAGTCGGGGTCGTTGTGGGCCCACATCGACAGTGCTCGGGCGGCCTGGCAGGTGGGATTGTCGCCCTGACCCACGCCGAGCGGCAGTCCCAGCATGCTGATCACACCGGCCAACAACCACGCTCGGGGTGCCGGCGTGTCGCCGAACACCTCCGACAGGCGCTGTCGCGAGGTGGGGGACAGCGGCAGTCGGAGCTGACGCCACAGGGCGGGCGCGATGGGCGGATGATGGAGGATTCCACGCTCGAGCATCAGCGCCAGCCCGTAGACCGCCTGGGCGGTGACCGGATGCACCGCCTCGATGATCAGGCTCTGGACCAACGCACGGTGGCGCAGCAGGCTCTCCCGCCCGGTGCTCGTCAGCCCCAGTGCCTCCGCGAGCAGTTGGTCGTCGCGATCACGGAGGACGTCGACCAGTACGGCGTGGTACGGCGAGACCAGGCCGGTGTCGTGCATGGCCCGGGCGAAGCCGGACGCCTCGGACCGCAGCCCGGTGCGGTCCTGCGTCGCGAGCCGGTCGCGGTACACGTCCAGCCCGGGATCGTCCCGGCTGCCCCGGGTCGTGCCGTACAGGCTGGTGATCAG
>CAZDIF010000004.1:0-22829 GCA_964505365.1 uncultured Actinomycetota bacterium | reverse complement strand
TGCTGGTGTTCGACGTCAACGAGACGCTGTTCGGGCTGGACCCGGTGGCCTCGGCGTTCGCGTCCGTGGGGCTGGACCCGGCCCACCTGGAGCTGTGGTTCGCCCGCGTGCTGCGCGACGGGTTCGCGGTCGCCCTCACCGGCGGGCTGGCGACGTTCCCGGACCTGGCCCGCCACCACGTCCGCGTGCTCGCCGAGCAGCGTGGCCTGTCGCCGGACGATGTCGACGCGGATGCGGTGATCGAGGGGTTCAGCCGGGTCCAGCCACACCCTGACGTCCCCGACGGGCTGCGGCGGGCACGCGACGCCGGCGTGCGCACCGTGGCGCTGACCAACGGCACGGTCGAGGTCGTTCGCGGCTTCCTCGACCGCGCCGGGCTGGCCGACCTCGTCGACCGGGTCGTGGACGTGCGCACCGCCGGTCGCTGGAAGCCTGCGCCGGAGCCGTACCGCGAGGTCCTGGACACCGCGGGGGTCGACGCCGCCGACGCCGCCATGGTCGCCGCCCACCCGTGGGACATGGCGGGCGCCATGGCCGTTGGGCTGGCCGGCGGGTACGTCGACCGTCATGGCATCAGCTGGCCACCCTTCCTCGACCCGCCGACCGTGCAGGGACCGGGCGTCGACGCGGTCGTGGAGGCCCTGCTGGCGGGCTGACCTCGTCAGCCGCGTCCGGCGCCGACCTCCGGCAGCGACAGCGCGACCGGGATGCCGGCCAGCCCGACGCCGGCCAGCAGCAGCAGCGCCGCCGTGGGCCCGAGCAGCGCCACGGCCGACGAGATCGCCCCGGCCACCAGCAGCAGCACCCCCATGGCCGTGTTGGAGACCGCCACGTAGTCGGTGCGCCCACCGGTGTCGCCGAGGTCGACCACGTACGTGCTGCGCCCCAGGCGGGCGCCCTCGTGCACGAGGGCGATCGCGAGGTAGGTGGCGACGTACCACCACGAGGTCGAGCCCAGTGCCTCCACGGTCGACAGGCCCACGAAGACCAGGACCAGCACGCTGGCGGTGCCCGACGCGGTCGCGATCAGCCGCCGGCTGGAGCGGTCCGCGAACGGGCCCCACAGCCGGCCGCCGACCAGCGACGCCACCCCGGACGCCACGACGAAGGGGCCGACGCCCGCCAGGGCGGTGCCGGTGCGGGCCTGGGCGAGCGTCACGACGAATGGCGGGGTCAGCGCACTGACGAGCAGCAGCGTCCGAGCGATGACGAAGCGGCGGAAGGCACGGTCGGTGCGCAGCAGCCGGAGGGAGGCGACCACGCCCTCGCTGGCGTCGCGGTCGTCGGGGACCTCGGGCTCGCGCACCCGGACGAACACGCCCGCCGAGGCGAGCCACAGCACCGCCCCGGCGCCCAGCAGCGCCCCGAACATGGCCGTGCCAACATCCTGGCCGAGCGCCCGGATCCCGAGGCCCACGGTGATCGCCACCAGGCCCGACGCGGTGGTCGCCCAGCCGGTGACCTGCCCGCGCTCGCCGGTCGGGATCGTCCGTCCCATCACGTCCTTCACGGTCAGCGAGCACACCGACCGGAAGGTCGCGAACGATGCCAGCGCCAGCAGCAGCGCCACCCCGGCGGCGGTGCCGCGCAGCGTGACCGCGATGACGGCCATCGCGCCCACGGAGGCTGCCTGCCCGACGGCACCGACCAGCCACGCGGGCTGGCGGCGTGGCCGGCCCGCCACCGTCCGGGCCACCAGCACCTGTGGCAGCAGCGCGCCGGACTCGCGGATCGGGACCAGCAGCGCGGTGAGGCCGGTCGGAGCACCGAGCGCGCCGAGCAGCCAGGTCAGCACCGTCTTGGCGTCGACGATGCGGTCGCCGATCTTGGTCAGCGTGAGCGCGCCGACCGTGTGCACGGCGTTGTGGGCGACGTGGTCGTGCGCATCGCCGGGGAGCTGCTCGGCGCGGTCGTCGCCCTCGGCCGCCTGCACCACGCGGCGGTAGACGCGCGTCGTCGTGTCGCTCATGGTGGATCCGATGTCCTCGCCGAGGACTGTAGGCTCGGGCGGGCACGTCGCCGCCGGAGTCGAGGGTGCCCGTGTCACTGCCGCATCCGTTCCAGCCGCCGGACCGACGAGCCGGCCAGGAACCCGACTACCGGTTCTCCCTGGCGAACGAGCGGACCTTCCTCGCCTGGATCCGCACGGCGCTGGCGCTGGTCGGTGGCGGGCTCGCCGTCGTGGCGTTCCTGCCCACCTCGACGTCGGTCGCCCTGCGCGACTCGATCGGCCTGGTGCTCGTGGCGATCGGTACCGGCATCGCGGCCGCGAGCTTCGCCCGCTGGGCCCGCAACGAGGACGCCATGCGCCACGACCGGCCCATCCCCGCGTCCGTGCTGCCGATGCTGCTGTCGATCGGCGTCCTGGTCGTGGCCGTCCTGGTCGCCCTCCTGCTGCTGGGCGACCTGTGAGCGACGAGACGGCGCCGCGCCCCATGGGGCTGCAGCGCGAGCGCACCCTGCTGGCGTGGAACCGGACGCTGCTGACGCTCATGGTCGTCACCGCGCTGGTGCTGCGCGCCATCGGCCCGCCCTACCCGCGGCTGCTGCACGTGCCCGGGATCGTGATCGGCGGCCTGGCCATCTGGCTGTCGCTGGCGGCTGACCTGCGCTACCGCCGGCCGCTCACCACCCAGCGGGTCGGCGGCATGCGCCACCTGCTGGTGCTGTGGATCTGCACCGTGGCCATGGGGCTGGGCGGGGGCGTCGCCATCCTCTTCGGTCGCTGAGCGCAGTCACACCCCCCGCCTACAGTCCGCCCCATGACGGGCATCCAGGTTCACCCGACCGCGTACGGGCCAGCGGCTGCCTCGACCCTCCACGGGATCGTCGCCGCGGCCAAGGCGCGCGACGCCCTGCGGCCCGTCACCGTCGTCGTCCCCACCAACTCCGTGGGCGTGGCGACGCGGCGGGCGCTGGCGTCCGAGGCGCTCGGGCCCGTCACCGACCGCGGCCGCGGGATCGCCGGCCTGCAGGTGCTCACGATCTACCGCCTCGCCGAGCTGCTCGGCGCACCGGCCCTGGCCGCCGCCGGCCGCCGGCCCGTCTCCACGCCCGTCGTCGCCGCCGCCGTCCGGGGGGTGCTGGCGGACGAGGCGGGCGTCTTCGCCGAGGTGGTCGACCACCCGGCCACCGAGGCGTCGCTGGTCGACGCCCACCGCGAGTTGTCCGACTGCACCGCCGGGACCCTCGACGCGCTCGCGGCGACCGGCCCGCGAGCCCGCGACGTCGTCCGGGTCCACCGCGCCGTCCGGCAGCGCCTTGCCGACCGGTGGTACGACGAGGCCGACCTCATGGGCGCCGCCCACGACGCCGTCCTGGGCCGCGCGCCGGTCCTCGACGACGTCGGCGAGGTCGTCCTGCACCTGCCGCAGGTGCTGTCCCCGGCTGCGGCGAGGCTGGTACGGGCGCTGTCGGACCACACGCGCGTCCACGTGGTCGCCGGCCTGACCGGGGTCGAGTCCGCCGACGCGGACGTCCGGCGGACGCTGGCCCGGCTCGGCGCGACCACCACCGACGCCGAGGTCCCGGCGCCGTTGCCGGTGCACGGGGTGGTGTCGGTCTCCGACGCCGAGGAGGAGGTGCGCACGGCCGTCCAGCAGGTGCTCGACGCGATGCGATCCGACGGCACGCCGGCCGAGCGCATCGCCGTGGTCCACCCCGCGCCCGAGCCCTACGCCCCGATCCTCGCCCAGCACCTGGCCGCCGCCGGGATCCCGTGGAACGGTCCCTCCGACCGCCGCAGCCGGCAGCGGTTCGCCGCACGTTGGCTCCTCGACGTGCTCGAGCTCTCCGGGCGCCGGTGGGGCCGGGCAGCCGTGATCAACGTCCTCGCCGGCCCCGACCGCGGCCGGATCCGCGACCTGCCGATGTCGGTGCACCAGGCCGAGGCCGTGTCCCGCGACGCCGGGGTGACCCAGGACATCGAGGCCTGGATCCAGCGCCTGACGCGGTACGCCGACGAGCAGCGCGACCGGGCCCGGCGGGCGGAGGGCGAGGGCGGCCCGGACTGGCTCGCCGACCGGTGCCGGCAGCAGGCCGACCGGGCGGACGCCCTGCGCGGCGTGGTCGTCGGCCTGGCCGCCGACCTCGAGGCTGGCGCCGGGCTGACCCGCTGGGCCGATCTGGCCGAGTGGGCGCGCGACCTGCTCCACCGGCGGGTGGGGCGCGAATCCGACCGGCTGGACTGGCCCGTCGAGGAGACCCGCGCGGCCGACGCCGTCGAGGCGGCGCTCGACCGCGTCGCGGCGCTGGACGAGGTCGAGCGGTCGGCCGACCTCGCCCGCCTGCACCGCACGCTCGAGCTCGAGCTCGACCGCGGCCTGGAGCGCACCGGCGCCCTCGGGGCCGGCGTCCTCGTCGGGCGGCCCGCCGACACGCTCGGGGTCGACCTCGACCTCGTCGTGGTGCTCGGCCTGGCCGAGGGCGTGTTCCCCACCCGGCCACGGGAGGACTCCCTGCTCGCCGAGCACGAGCGGGCGACGGTCGCGGACGAGCTGCCGCCCCGCGTGCGCAGCATCGACACCCAGCACCGCCACCTGCTGGCCGCGCTGGCCTCGGCCCGGCGACGGGTGCTCGTCCACCCGCGCGGGGACCTGCGCCGCAGCATCGAACGTGCCCCGTCGCGCTGGCTGCTCGACGCCGTCGAGGCGACCACCGGCCAGCGCCGCCTCGACGGCGCCGACGACCTCGTCACGGTCGTGGCGTCGTTCGCGGACCGGGTCGCCACCACGGACGTCCCCGGTGACGACCAGGCCCTGCACCTGCGGGCCCTCGCGGCCGACGACACCGCCGACCCGGCACCGTCGTGGCTGCCGGCGTTCGCCTCCGGCCGCCGGCTGCTGCATGCCCGGGCCGGCGACGCGTTCACGCCCTTCGACGGCAACCTCGCCGACGTTGCCGATCTCGTGCCCGTGCCGGGGGTGGCGGCCCCCACCTCGCCGACCCGGCTCGAGGACTGGGTGGCCTGCCCGCACGGCAGCCTCGTGCGCACCGTCCTGCGGGTCAAGCCCGTGGAGGAACCCGAGGACCGGCTCGAGATCACCCCGCTCGCGTACGGGTCGCTGTTCCACCGGGTGCTCGAGGACTGGATCGGCGAGCACCTCGAGCAGGGCATGCCGGACCCCGGGACGCCGTGGTCCGACGCGTCCCGGCGGCGGCTCCACGAGGTCGCCGACCGGCACGTCCAGTGGTGGGCCGAAGCCGGGCTGACCGGGCACCCCCGCCTGTGGGACGTCAAGCGCGAGCAGCTGCACCGGCTGCTCGACGCCTTCGTCGACGACGACGACCGCGTGCGGGCCGAACGCCGGTCCACGCCGGTGGCCACCGAGCTCGGGTTCGGCCCCGACCACCAGCACCCGGCCCTCGCCGTGGACCTGGGCGACGGCCGCACCGTGACGCTGCAGGGTGTGATCGACCGGGTCGACCGCACCGCCGACGGCGGCGTGGTGGTGACCGACTACAAGACCGGGTCCGCCACCGGCTACCGGGACCTGTCCGAGGAGGAACCCGCCGCCGACGGCACGCGGCTGCAGCTGCTCGTGTACGGGCTGGCGGCGCGGCAGGTGTACCCCGACGCGCCCCGGGTCCACGCCGAGTACCTGTTTGCCGGGCCGAAGGACACCGGCCGGCGGGTCGGCTACGACGTCGGCGACCACGGCCGCGAGGCGCTGGTCGAGGTGGTCCGGCTCGTCGTCGACCATGTCGGGGCCGGCGTGTTCCCCCAGCGCCCGCCCGAGCCCACCTACCACCACTACACGCCCTGCCTGTACTGCGACCCCGACGAGCTCGGGACCGCCGACCGCTACCGCGCCTGGGAGCGGCTGCGGCTGACACCCGAGCTCCGCGACTACGTGCGCCGGGTCGAGCCCGACGTGCTCGAGGCGGTGGACGCATGAGTGGCCCCGTCAGCACCCCGACCGCCGACGCGCTCGTCGACCAGCCCGCCCGCGACCTGATCACCGGCGTCGACCCGGCCGGGCTCGACCAGACCCTGTTCGTCGAGGCCGGCGCCGGGTCCGGCAAGACCGGCTCGCTGGTCCAGCGGGTGCTCGCGCTGGTCGCGGCCGGCGTCGAGCTGCAGCACGTGGCCGCGATCACCTTCACCGAGAAGGCCGCCGCCGAACTGCGTGACCGCATCCGCGTCTCCCTCGAGGAGCGCTCGCGCACCGACGACGACCCCGTGCGGCGGCAGCGCTACCGCGCCGCGCTCGACCAGGTCGACATGGCCGCCCTGTCGACGCTGCACAGCTTCGCCCAGCGCCTGCTGACCGAGTACCCGATCGAGGCCGGCCTGCCGCCCAACATCGAGCTGCTCGACGAGGTGTCCTCCGAGATCGAGTTCGAGGCGCGCTGGCAGCGCCACCGCGACGCGATCCTCGCCGACGACGAGCTCGCCGAGGTGGTCCAGCTCGGCATGGCCGCCGGGGTGCGGTTCCCGGACGACCTCCGCCAGCTCGCCCTCGAGTTCGAGCAGAACTGGGACCTCGCCACCGACCCCCAGCGCGTCCCGTGGCCGTCATCGGGGGTGCCCCGGGTGGAGGTCGACGCCTTCGTCCGGGACCTGCAGGCCGTCGCCGACCGTCGCCACGACTGTGCCGACCCCGCCAACGGGCTCGCCGTCGCCCTCGAGTGGCACGTGCAGGTGTTGGCCGACGAGCTGCGTGACGCGCCCGACGACGCGACCCGGCTGCGGCTTCTGGACACCGGCCGCAAGCTTCCGATCCCCAACAGCCGCGGCGAGGTCAACGACCAGGGCCTCACCCTGAACCTCAACAAGGGAAGGAAGGGCGACTGGCCGGACGGCGCCAAGGAGGAGCTGAAGGAGCTCGGGTACTGGCTGGCGGAGCGTCGCGACGAGGTGCGGCAGGCCGCGGTCGACGACGTGCTGCACCGGCTCGCGGTCTCCGTGGCTGCGTTCGTGAGGCAGGCCGCCACCGACCGGGTCCGCGCCGGCCGGCTCGAGTTCCACGACCTGCTGGTGCTGGCCCGGCGCCTGCTCCGGGGTCCGGCGGGGCCACGGGTCCGTACGGCCCTGCGCCAGCGCTACCAGCGGCTGCTGCTGGACGAGTTCCAGGACACCGACCCGATCCAGGTCGAGCTGGCCGTGCTGCTGGCGACCGGCGCCCCCGACGCGGGCGATGCCGACTGGGCCGACACGACGCCCGACCCCGGCCGCCTGTTCTTCGTGGGCGACCCGAAGCAGTCCATCTACCGCTTCCGCCGGGCCGACATCGCCCTGTTCCTGCGGGCCCGGGAGGTGTTCGGCGACAGCCATGCCGTCCGCCTCAGCACCAACTTCCGGACCAGCCCCGCCGTGATCGGCTGGGTCAACACCGTGTTCGGCCGGCTGATCCGGTACGCGGACGGCTCGCAGCCCGAGTACGAGCCGCTCGAGCCCTCACCGTCCCGGCAGGACCCGACGCGCGGCCCGGCGGTCGCGGTGCTCGGGGCCGACCGGCACGCTGCCGGCACCCGGGCGACCGAGGTCCGCGAGCGCGAGGCCGAGGAGGTCGCCGACGTCGTCGTGCGGGCGGTTGCCGACCGGTGGCAGGTCAGCCGGCCCCGCCCGGACGGCGGCGAGGACTGGCGCGACGCCACCTACGGGGACGTCACGATCCTGCTGCCGGCTCGGACCTCGCTGCCGATGCTCGAGGACGCGCTCACCCGCCGTGGCGTGCCGTACCGGGCCGAGTCGTCGTCGCTGGTGTACGCCACCCGCGAGGTCCGGGACCTGCTGCTCACCGCCCGGGCGATCGCCGACCCCAGCGACCAGCTCGCGCTCGTCGCGGCGCTGCGGTCGCACGTGTTCGGCTGCAGCGACGCCGACCTCGTCACGTGGCGTCGCGGCCACGAGCAGCCCCTGCACCTGCTCGCCCCGCTCGACGAGGACGTGCCGGACGATCACCCGGTCCACGAGGCACTGCAGTACCTGCGGGGTCTGCACGAGGACCTGCCCTGGATGACCCCCGCGCAGCTGCTGGACCGGCTGTGCCGCGACCGCCAGCTGTTCGAGCTCGGCCACGCCACCCGCCGGCCCCGCGACGTGTGGCGGCGGCTCCGGTTCGTCGTGGACCAGGCCCGCGCATGGTCCGAGTCCGAGGGTGGGACCGTCCGCGAGTACCTCGCCTGGGCCCGGCGGCAGGCGTCCGACTCGGTCCGGGTCGCCGAGACGATCCTGCCCGAGACCGACGACGACTCGGTCCGCATCATGACGGTCCACGCGGCCAAGGGCCTGGAGTTCCCGATCACGATCCTGTCGGGCACCAGCTCCCGGCCCGGCGGCGCCCAGCGCGGCGTGCAGGTCGTGTGGCCACCCGACGGACCGGTCGGGATCAAGCTCAACGCGCGGATCACCTCGCAGGAGTTCGACGCGTTCCAGCCGCTGGACGAACAGATGGGCCACCACGAACGGTTGCGCCTGCTGTACGTGGCCTGCACGCGGGCCCGCGACCACCTCGTCGTGTCCCTGCACCGCGCCGAGCGACGGGGCGAGCCCGAGGACGAGGGGAAGATGACCAGCGCCGAGCTGTTGGCCGACGCCAGCGCGGACACCGGCGCGCACGTGTGGGAGCCTGGGGACGACTCGGTGCCGGCCCCGCCGCCACGGCCGCGGCCGGCGCCGGTGGACCGCGACCAGTGGCGGGCCGAGCGCGACCGGGCGCTCGCCCGGGCCTCGTGGCCCCGCAGCGTCGGCGCCACCGGCGTGCAGGAGCTGCTCGACCGACAGTTGGACGACGGCGACGAGAAGCAGCCGCGCGACCTCGACCTGCCGGCCTGGCGGAAGGGCCGGTACGGCACCGCGGTCGGGCGGGCCGTCCACGGGGTCCTGCAGACGGTCGACCTGGCCACGGGGGAGGGGCTGGACGCGGCCGCTGCGGCCCAGGCCGCCGCCGAGGGCGTGGTCGGCCGCGAGGACGAGGTCGCCCGGCTCGCCCGGGCGGCCCTCAGCAGCGCCGTCGTCCGCCAGGCCGCCGCGTCGCCCGAGCGGTGGCGCGAGACGTACGTGGCCGTGCCCCTCGGCGAGCGGACCCTCGAGGGCTACGTCGACCTCGTCTTCCGGACGATGGAGGGGCTCGTCGTCGTCGACCACAAGACCGCCGCGTCGGCCGACGACCTCGACCAGCGGGTCGCCCACTACCGCGGCCAGGGCGGCGCGTACGCGCTCGCCCTGCAGGAGGCCACCGGCGAGCCGGTCGCCCGGGTGGTGTTCCTGTTCCTCACGCCGGACGGCGCGGTCGAGCGCGAGCTGGCCGACCTCGACGCCGCGGTCGACGAGGTGCGCGCGGCCCTGCTGGCGCCCGCATAGGCGTCCACCGCCTCGGTGCCGACGGATGGCCACCCCCGGCGCGCCTCGTCGGCGTATCGTGGATTCGTCGACGCCCGAGGAGCGGATCATGAGCGACGACCCCATTCCCCTGCGCATTGGCACCGACCGGGTGGCCACCGACGACGTGCTGGAGGTCACCTCGCCCTGGGACGGGCAGGTCGTCGGACGCGTGTGCCGGGGCGACGAGGGCCACCTGGACGACGCGGTGGCCGCGGCCCGTGGCGCGATGGCCGACCCGCTGCCCACCCACCGCCGTGCCGCGATCCTGGACGCGGCCGCCGAGGCGCTCTCCGACGACCTCGATCGCTTCGCCCGGACCATCGCCGCCGAGGCCGCCAAGCCGCTCACGACGGCCCGCGGCGAGGCCACCCGCGCCGTCGACACGCTGCGGTTCTCCGCCGCGGCCGCCCGGACGTTCGCGGGCCAGATGGTGCCGCTGGACGCCTCGTCGGCCGGCGAGGGCAAGCTCGGGTTCACCCGGCGCGTGCCCGCCGGGGTCGTCGCCGCCATCACCCCGTTCAACTTCCCGCTCAACCTCGTGCTGCACAAGCTGGCGCCGTCGATCGCCGCCGGGTGCGCCGTCGTGCTGAAGCCCGCCTCGGCGACGCCGCTGTCCGCCCACGCCATCGTGGACCTGCTGGTCGAGTGCGGACTGCCCGAGGGCTGGATCAACGTCGTGCCGTGCCCCGGCAGCACCGCCATGCACCTGGTCACCCACGACGACGTCGCGGTCGTGTCGTTCACGGGCTCGCGCGACGTCGGCTGGCGGCTCCGCGAGGCGGCTCCCCGCAAGGCCGTGGGGCTCGAGCTCGGCAACACCTCGCCGCTGATCGTCGAGCGCGACGCCGACCTGGCGACGGTCGCGTCGAAGATCCGCAAGGCCGGGTTCGGCCACGCCGGCCAATCGTGCATCTCGGCCCAGCGGCTGCTCGTGCACGCCGACGTCAGCGAGGACTTCGCCAAGCTGCTGGTGGACGAGGTGTCGTCGCTGGTCGTGGGTGACCCGATGGACGAGGACACCGAGGTCTCGGCGCTGATCGACGAGGGCGAGCGCGACCGGGTGGCGTCGTGGGTGGACGAGGCCGTCGAGGCCGGCGCCACCGTGCTGGCCGGCGGCGAGGTCGTCGACGGCACGCTGCAGCCCACCGTCCTCGGCAACGTCGACCAGGACATGCGGGTCTGCCGCGAGGAGATCTTCGGCCCCGTGGTGACGCTGCAGACGTTCACGGACCTCGACGACGCGCTGGCCATGGCCAACGACACGACCTACGGGCTGCAGGCCGCCATCTTCACGGCCGACCTGGGCCGGGCGCTGCGTGCGGCCGAGGCCCTCGACTTCGGCGGGGTGCTGGTCAACGAGACGCCGACGTGGCGTGCCGACCACATGCCGTACGGCGGCGAGGGCGACTCCGGCAACACCCGCGAGGGCCCGCTGTGGGCCATGCGCGAGCTGCTCACCCGTGAGCGGCTGGTGGTGGTCCAGCCGCCCACGGGTTGATGCTCAGCCGCGCCCGGGACCGTTGCCCGGGCGGTCGTCCGGCGGGCCCGGTGCGTGGTCCGGTGGGCCGCGGCGGTCGTCGGGGCCTTCGTCGAGCGACTCGTCCTGCAGGCGCAGCAGGAACAGGCCTTCGCCGGTTCCGGTGACGGCGATCGTGCCGGAGTCGAAGTACGGGTAGTTCGACCACGTCCCGGCGAAGATCGGCTCGTCGACCTCCTCCGGGTAGGTGTCGAAGAACGCGATCCGCGGCAGCTGCCCGTCGGCGACGGCGCTGGTGTCGAACACCTCGAGGCCCGCGGTGTAGTTGCTCTGGAACAGCATCCCGTCGTGCGTGTACATGTTGTGGTCGATGTTGGTCGACCCGTGGTCCTTGACGAAGTGCAGCCCGATGTCGTCGAGGTCGCGGATGTCGAACACGAAGGTCCGGGTCGTCAGCCCCTGGTTCTGTTCGTCGAGCTCGTCGCCGTGGAAGTAGAAGGCCTGGTCCTCGCTCATCCAGCCCTGGTGCGAGTAGGACACCCCCGGGTACTCGTCGGCTGCGGCACGGCTGAGCAGCTGCCCGTCGGTCGGGTCGGTCATGTCGACGACCGACACGGAGTCCTCGTTCGAGGTGAGGCAGATCGTGCGGCCCTCGTGCTCGGTGTCCGGGCCGTGGTAGACGGCGCAGTGGGCGTCGTGGATGTAGCCGTCGGTGGCGTAGCAGCCCTGGTAGACGGGCAGCATCGGGTTGGAGATGTCGAGGGTGTGCAGGCCCGCGTTGTCGGTCCCGACCGTGTCGGTGGTGCAGGCGCCGGCGAAGCCGAGGACCGTCCCGGACCCGACGAGGTACAGCATGTCGGTCTCGGGCTCGATGACGACGTTGTGGGCGGTCCCGTCGATCGGGTACGCCCCGTCGAAGGCCAGCGGCGACGGGGCGGTGGTCTCCTCGAGGTCGCGCAGGCGCGTCAGGTCGAAGATCTTCACGCCGTGCCCGGGCGACTCGGAGACGATGTAGGCCCAGTTGCCGTTGATCTTGATGTCGTGCCAGATCAGCTGCGCGCCCGTGTTGGGCAGCTCGCCCAGGTACTCGGGTTCGGTCGGTTCGGTGACCCGGAACAGGGCCGTGCCGTTGGTCTTGCCGAACAGCACGTACTCGTCGCCGGTCTCGGGGTCCGTCCAGCCCCAGATGTCCGACAGGCCACCGCCGGTCAGCGCGTCGGTGGTGAGGTCGAACATCTCCGCGAGCGGCACGAAGGCCAGCAGGTCGACGCCGTCGCAGGCGAACACCCCCGCTTGCCCGCCGACGCACTCGACGTCGGACAGCCGGCCATCCGGGGCCTGGGCCGCGGCCAGCTGGGCGAGCTGCGAGCGGGGCGCGTCCACCTTGTGCAGGTGGTTGCGGTGGTCGTCCAGCAGGTGGCCGGTCAGCGGGCCGGCGGCGATGGCCAGCAGGGCCACGCCGACGGCGAGCAGGTGGCGACGGCGACGCATGGGGGTCCTTCGGTCGGGAGGTCGTCGTCGGAGGCTTCGCCGCCCGGCACCGCGGGTCCTCCCTCGCCCGTGCACCGACCGCACGGGAGGTGCCGGCCCTAGGATCCGGCCGGTCCCCGACGCGAGAGGCACCGGTCATCGACGGAGCGGACGAGCGGCTCGAGTGGACCGAGGGCGTGGCCGACCATGCCCGCACGGTCGTGGTGCCGCTGGCGAACCCCGACACCGCCATCGACCTGCTGCGGATCGCGCGGGGGCTGCTGCCGGACGCGGGCGGCCGGCTGCTGGCGATCGTGGTCGTCACCGACGACGCCGACGCGGAGAAGTCACGGGACGTCAGCGAGGGCATGCAAGCGCTGATCGACACGATGGCTGACCGGCTTACCGGGGCGACGGTGACGTTCCGCACGCGCACGGCGACCAGCGTGGCCCGCGGGATCCTCGACAGCATCCGGGACAGCGGCGCGGACTCGGTGGTCCTCGGCATCCGGGCGCCGTCTGAGGACGACGAGCAGACGCGCCTGGGGGCGGTCGTCGAGTCGGTCGTCGACGCGGCCGCGTGTGACGTGGTCATCCACCGCCCGGGCGCGGAGGGCGGCCTCGACGACGTCGAGCGCCTGCTCGTGGCCGTCGATGGCCGCACGCCGTCGCGCAACGCGGTGCGCGTCGCGACCCTGCTGCGACGGGGGTTGCAGGTCGACCTCGACCTCGTCCACGCCCACGTGTCCGAGGTCCCGGCATCGCGCGGCGAGGCGGTCGTCGCCCGGTCGATGGCCGACCTCGTCACCGAGCGCGAGGTCGGCACGCAGGTGGTCGAGGCCGACGACCCCGTGGCGGCAATCGCCGGCGAGGTCCGGGAGGGCGACCTGCTCGTGCTCGGCTTCGGCCACGAGGAGCGCGCGTCCAGCCTCGAGATCGGCTCGGTCGGTCGGGCGCTGCTCGACGAGGTGGACGGGCCGGTCCTCACGGTCGCCCGCGTGCAGGTGAGCCGGAGCACCGTGCACGAGCGCCTGCGTCGGGTCGCGGCATGGCTCCATCCCCGGCTCACGGACGTCGAGCAGGACTCGATGCGCTCGCACGGCGAGTCGGCGGCGGAGCCCACCCTCGACTACGTCGCGATGACCGCGGTGTCCGGGATCATCGCCAGTTTCGGGCTGTTGCTGGACTCTGCGGCCGTGATCATCGGTGCGATGCTCGTCGCGCCGCTGATGAACCCCCTGCAGGCCTTCGGGATCGGCGTGGTGGCGGGCCGGGCGACGGTGGCGATGCGTGCGCTGTGGACGATCGCGCTCGGCAGCGTGCTCGTGTTCGTGGTCGCGGCGGTGTCGGGCCTGCTCGTCGGGGTGGCGGCACCGACCGCGGAGATGGCCTCGCGCGGGTCGCCCAGCCTGCTCGACGCGGCAGTGGCGCTGGCGGCCGGCGTCGCCGGTGCCTACGCCACGGCCCGCAAGGACATCCCGGCGGCGCTGGCCGGGGTCGCCATCGCCGCTGCCCTGGTGCCGCCGATCTGTGCCGCGGGACTGGCCCTGGCGGCCGGTCGGTACGGCCTCGCTGGCGGCGCGTCCCTGCTGTTCCTGGTCAACATCGTCTGCATCGCCGTGGTCAGCGCGGTCGTGTTCCAGTGGCTGGGGCTACGGCCCCGGGACCGCACCCGCACGGAGCGGGGCCAGAAGGCGCTGGCCGTCGGCACGGTGGCGACGCTGGTGGTGCTGCTGGCCGCCCTGGTCGTGGTCGGGGCCCGCAAGGTCCGGGTGGATGAACGTCCGCTGGAGGCGGTGGTCGCCGAAGCGAGCGCGGACGCGGCGCTGGCCGAGGTCGCGGTCGTCTCCGGCGGCCCGCCCGTCCGGGTTCGGGTCATCGTCGACCTGGCCGAGGGGGCCGACGCCGAGCTGCCACAACGGCTGGCCCGCGAGCTGCGCCGTGCGCTGGAGCAGCAGGTCGGCGAGCCGGTCGACACCCGCCTGGTCGTCCGCGAGGTCGTCGCCATCGACTGACCTTGCTGCGTAGGGTCGTCGGCATGCACGGCTTCTCCGCCCCCGACCTCGAGCTGGCGCGGATCCTGGTCCAGCGCGGGGTCGCCCTCGTCTACGTGCTGGCGTTCGCCAACGTCCTGCTGGAGTGGCGGGTCCTGCTGGGGGACCGTGGGCTGCTGCCCGTGCGGACGTTCGTCGACCGGATCCCGTGGCAGCGCACCCCCAGCCTGTGGCACCGCTGGCCGGGGGACCGGGCGACCACGTCCGGGGCGGTCGTCGGGCTCGTGCTGTCGGTGGCGCTGCTGTCCGGCGTGGTGACGGCCACCCTGCCGACGTGGGCGTCGATGCTCGTCTGGGCGACCGTCTGGGTGCTCTACCTGTCGTTCGTCAACGTGGGCCAGGTCTTCTACGGCTTTGGCTGGGAGTCGATCCTGCTCGAGGCGGGCTTCCTCGCCATCTTCCTCGGCTCGGACGACGTGGCACCGCCGACGATCACGCTGCTGCTCGTCCGGTGGCTGCTGTTCCGGGTCGAGTTCGGCGCCGGGCTGATCAAGCTGCGCGGGGACCCGTGCTGGCGGGACCTGACCTGCCTGCAGTACCACCACGAGACCCAGCCGATCCCCGGTCCGCTGTCGTGGTGGTTCCACCACCTGCCCCGGTGGTCGCACCGCACCGAGGTCGCCGCGAACCACGTCGTGCAGGTGGTCGTGCCGTTCGGCCTGTTCCTGCCCCAGCCGGTCGCGGGCGTGGCGGCGACCGCGATCATCCTCACCCAGGCGTGGCTGGTGGTGTCCGGCAACTTCGCCTGGCTGAACCTCGTCACCATCGTGCTGGCCACCGCGGCGCTGCCGGACGCCTGGTTCGACCAGTGGTGGTCGGTCCTCGCCGAGGCGCCACCCGAGGGGACGCCCGTGGCCTTCACCGTCGTCGTGGCGATGGTCGGCCTGGCGACGCTGGTGGCCAGCTGGTGGCCCGTCCGCAACATCCTGTCGCGGCACCAGCGCATGAACGTGGCGTTCAACCCCCTGCACCTGGTGGGCAGCTACGGGGCCTTCGGGTCGGTGACGCGAGTGCGGCACGAGCTCGTCATCGAGGGGACGGTCGTGGAGGAGCCCGGCGAGGCCGACTGGCACGCGTACGAGTTCCTCGCCAAGCCCGGCGACCCGCACCGGCGGCCTCGGCAGGTCGCGCCGTTCCACCTGCGGCTGGACTGGCTGTTGTGGTTCGCCGCACTGGACCCGGATCCGATGCGCCTGCGGTGGTTCCGGCGGCTGCTCGACCACCTGTACCGGGGGGACCCATTGGTCCGGCGGCTGGTCCGCGTGGACCCGTTCGACGGGCAGGCGCCCGCGGCCCTGCGCGTCCGGCGCTTCCGGTACCGGTTCACGACGCGGGCCGAGCGGCGCGAGACCGGGGCGTGGTGGCACTGCGAGCTCATCCGGGCCGAGTCGGCGCCCCCCTTCGCGGTCTGAGCGCTCGCCACCGCCGGCCCTGCGCGCCCGGGAGGACTCGAACCCCCGACCTTGCGGATAGAAGCCGCCTGCTCTCTCCAGCTGAGCTACGGGCGCGGGTGGCGGCAGCGTACTCCAGCCTCCCGTGGCCCCCGGTCAGCCGAGCAGCAGCTGCAGCACCACCACCGCGACCATCCCGGCCGCGATCGTCGCCAGCAGGTTCCGGGTGCGCCAGGCGACGAGCCCCGCGAGGACGCCGGCCAGCAGCTCGGGGGAGACGAGGGTGAGCGCGGTGCCGGGTCCCTCGGGTCGCAGCAGCGGTGGGATGGCGAGCGCCGCGAGCGCGGCGGCCGGGATCATGCGCAGTGCCTCGCGGACCTGCCACGGCAGCTCGGTCATGCGGCCGGCCAGTGCGAACAGCGTCGCCCGGATCACGTACGTGACGAGGCCCGACAGCACGAGCGCCAGCCAGAAGGCCGTTCCGGTCGTCACGACGCGTCCCCCTGCTCAGGGGTGCGGGTCGTCGTGAGCGCGATCGCCGTGCCCACCGCGATGCCGGCCAGCGCGCCGGCCAGCATGCCGAGGTTCGACGGCAGGTCGGCGCCCACGGTGGCGACGGTGGCCGACAGGGCCGCGGCCGCCACGGTGGGCCGGTCGGTCAGCGTCGGCACGAGCAGTGCCAGGAACATCAGCGGGACGGCGAACGCGAGCGGGACGCCGTCGGGGATGGCGGCGCCCAGGGCGGCACCGGTGACCGTGGACAGCTGCCACGGCACCCAGAGGGTCATCGCGGCGCCGAGGTAGAACCAGAAGCGCTCGTCGGGGGTCGCGGGGCGCTGGTACCGGGTGATCGACACCGCGTAGGCCTGATCGGTGAGGAGGTAGGCACCGAGCAGCCGCCGGTGCATCGGCACCGCCGCCAGGTGCGGCGCGAGGGATGCGGCGTACATCAGCATGCGCAGGTTGATGACGAGCACGGTCAGCACGACCACGGCCACGCCGGCCCCCTCCCCGAGGAGGGAGATGGCGGCGATCTGGGAGGCGCCGGCGAAGATCAGCAGCGAGTGCCCCATCGTCTCGGGCACGCCGTAGCCGGCCTCGACCGTCACGACGCCGGCGGCCAGGCCGAAGGGGAGGACCCCCAGCAGGACCGGGGCGATCGTCGTCGCGCCGGCCCGGAGCGACGTGATCACGTCGTGCGGCGCCGCCGAACCGTGGTCGCGCCAGCGACCGCCAGCGACGCCCCGAGCAGGGCCAGGCCGCCCCCGCCGGTCTCGGGCAGCTCGTCGTCCGAGTCCCCGTCGGTGTCGTCCGCGTCGTCGGTCCCGTCCCCGTCGCCAGTGCCGGTCTGGTCGTCGTCGGTCTCGGTCGGGGCGGCGGTGCCCTCCGCCTCGACGTCGTCCGGGCTGGTGACGTCGTCGGTCGGGGAGGGGGTCTCGGTGGGCGACGGCGTGGCGGCGGGGGTGTCGGTGTCGTCGACGTCCTCGGTGGTGCCCGTCTGGGCGACGGTGGGCTGCGTGCCGGGCTGGCCGCTGTCATCGGTCCCACGGATCGCGGCCGCAGCGATGGCGATGACCAGCAGGCTGGCACCGACGGTCGCGATGACGGGGGTCGAGCGGGCCATGGCGAGAACCTTCGTCGCAGGACTGGGGCCCCGGAGTGGCCACGTACTGTAGATGACGACACCGGGGACCCGGTGCAACGTCCGCACCCTGGAGATCTGCCCGTGAGCCCACGCGCCTACGACCTCGTCCTGCTCGGGGCGACCGGCTTCACCGGCCGGCTCGTCGCCCACCACCTGGCGGCCCGGCTCGCCGGCCAGGACGTGCGCTGGGCCATCGCCGGACGCCGCGTCGAGGCCCTGGACGAGGTGCGCGACGAGCTCGCCGCCGTCGGGTCCGAGCCGGCCGTCGAGGTGGTGGACGTGCACGACCTCGTGGGCCTGCTGGCGCTGGCCGAGCAGACGCGCGTGCTGGCGACGACGGTGGGCCCGTACGCCGAGCACGGCGAGCTGGTGGTGCAGGCCTGCGTGCGGTCCGGCACCGACTACCTCGACATCACCGGTGAGCCGGCGTTCGTGGACCGCATCCTGGCGCGCTACGACGGCGACGCCCGGGAGCACGGGGTGCGGGTGGTCAACTGCTGCGGCTTCGACTCGGTCCCGGCGGACCTCGGGGCCCGTTTCACGGTGGCCCAGCTGCCGGACGACGCGCCGCTGACGGTCCGTGGGCTGGTGCGGGCCAAGGGCCAGCCGTCCGGCGGCACGTGGAACTCGGCGCTGCAGGCGATGGCGGGACCGGTCGGCCCCGCCCTGCGTGGCCCACGGCCCCGCCGCGCCCGCGGCCGGCGCGCGGTCGGCGAGCCGATGCGTGTCCGCCGCGTCGCCGAACTGGACGCCTGGGCGGTGCCGCTGCCGGTCATCGACCCGGCCGTCGTGCTGCGGTCGGCCCGGTCCCTGCCGGCGTACGGCCCGCGCTTCCGCTACGGGCACTACGCGCGGGTGTCGCACCTCGGCACGGTTGCCGGCATGGTCGGTGGTGCGGGCCTGCTGGCCGGGGCCGCGCGTGTCGGCCCCGTCCGTCGGTTCCTCGCCGGCCTGCGCCCGTCGGGGGAGGGGCCCAGCGAGGAGGAGCGCGCACGGTCCTGGTTCGAGGTCACCTTCCTCGGCGAGGGTGGTGGCACGCGGGTGGTCACCCGGGTCGCCGGTGGGGATCCCGGTTACGACGAGACCGCCCGGATGCTCGGCGAGGCGACGCTGTCGATGGCGCTGGACGACGACCTGCCGGAGGTCGCCGGCGTGGTCACCCCCGCGACCGCGTTCGAGGGCGGGGCGCTGCAGCGGCGGCTGGAGGAGCAGGGCATGCAGTTCGAGGTCGTCGACGCCGGGCCGGCCGGGGCCTGAGACGGGAGGAGCGCCATCACCGTTCCCGCCGTCCGCTACTTCGCCTTCGGGTCGAACCTGTCACGAACCCAGATGGCCAGGCGCTGCCCGAGCGCCCGCGTCCTGGGGCCCGCGGTGCTGCCCGGCCACCGGATCGCGTTCACGCGCTGGTCCCCGGCGTGGGCCGGCGGGGTCGCGGACATCGTCGCCGATGAGGACCACGAGGTCTGGGGACTGTTGTGGGAACTGGGGCCGGACGACCTGGTCTCCCTGGATGCCTACGAGGGCCATCCCGACATGTACGTGCGGGACCGGGTCCGCGTGCACATGGGCGACACACCGGTGGACGACGTGTGGACCTACCGGGTCCGCGAGAAGGTCGACGGCGTGCCCCCGACGCGGCGGTACCTCGACGTCATGATCCAGGCCGGCCTCGAGCACGGGTTCCCCGACGACTACCTCGACCAGTTGCGAGGCGTCCGGACGGCCTGACGCCTACGGCCCCTCGTGGACGTGATGCCAGTCGTCCAGCGGCCAGCCCAGCCGTTCGAGCCCGTCGGTGAGGACATCCACGGCCCGGACCGCCGTCTGGCGGACGTCGCGGGAGGGGGTGAGCACCACCGTGGCCACCGTGAGGCTGGGACGGCGCTCCCGGCTCCAGCCCAGCGGCCAGTCGGCGGCCTCCGCCAGCCGGCGTGCCCGCCGCGACGGCAGCTCGATCCGGACCTCGACGTCGTGGCCGACGACCCCGCGCGACCTCGACGGGCGGACCCGCCAGCGGGACAGGAGGTCGCCCGACAGCCACCGCGCCGCCCGCAGGGACGATCCCGGGCGACGGGACACGCCCGTCGCCGGAGCAACGACCTCGTCCTCCTCGACCTGTGCGAGTGTCGCCAGCAGCAGTTCGGCCGTCCACGCGTGCGGTGGCTCGGGGACGGCCAGGTCCCAGTCGACGTGGTCGGTGGCCACCTCGTCCTCGTGCCAGCGCGGACCCGTGGTCGACTCGCCCACCCCGGTCGCGCTCACGCGTGTCGCGGTCGAGGGCCGGTGAACGCCGGACCGCGAGGGGGACGCGGTCGGCCGCACCGGACGACGCGGGCGTCCGTCGTCCAGCAGCAGGCTCGCCGCGGCGCGGATGCGGTGGAAGGCCGCGGCATCACCCCCGGCGTCCGGGTGGTGGCGGCGTGCCAGACGCCGGTAGGCACGGCGGACCTCGTCGGGCCCGGCACCCGTGCCGACCCCGAGCACCTCGCGCGCCTCGGCCTCGGACTGCATAGCGCGACGGTAGCGCCAGCGTGGAGCGCTCTCCGCGGTGGAGCGGGTGACCGGGATCGAACCGGCATAGCCAGCTTGGAAGGCTGGAGCTCTGCCATTGAGCTACACCCGCGTGGGGTGGCGGATCGTAACAACGGTGGCGATCCACCTGGTCGGGGCGGCCGGATTTGAACCGACGACCTCAGCGTCCCAAACGCCGCGCGCTGCCAAACTGCGCCACGCCCCGGTCGAGCGGCCCCGAGGCTACCCGCGGGGTCGTGCGGGTGGCGCAACGGGCAGCGCTCGGATGGACATGCGGCGGGTCGCGTGCCACCCTTGCGGATCCCGGCTCGCCGTGGCCCGTCCTCGCGTGCCCGAACGCTCCCGCGACGTGTCCCGTGGGCCCGCCGACCCGGCCGGTGCCGCCCCGCGCCGACAGGCGACCCACCTCCGGCGCGGTGGGCGCCTGCGACCCGACCACGCCCAACCATCCCACGAAGGCCCCACCCGCATGAAGACCACCGTCGAGACCGTCGACCCGGTCACCGTCAAGCTCACCGTCGAGGTCGAGCCCCAGCGCGTGAAGAAGGCGTTCGACGCCGCCGCCAAGGAGATTGCCAAGCAGGTCAATCTCCCCGGCTTCCGGCCCGGCAAGGCCCCGCGGCGGCTGCTCGAGCAGCGCCTCGGCGACGGCGTGATCGCCCAGCAGGCGATGGAGAACTCGCTGTCCGACTTCTACGCCGAGGCCCTCCAGGCCGAGGAGATCACCCCGGTCGCGCAGCCCGAGGTGGACGTGGAGACCTTCGACGAGTCCGAGGGCTGCACGTTCACGGCCGAGGTCGAGGTCCGTCCCGAGTTCGACCCGCCGGACCACACCGGCATCCAGGTGTCGTTCCCGCAGTGGGACGTCGACGACGAGGCCGTCGAGGAGCAGCTCGGGCAGATGCGCGAGCGGTTCGCCGAGGTGGACGAGGTCGACCGCCCGGCAAGGAACGGCGACTACGTCACCCTCGACCTGCAGGTGTTCGTCGACGGCGAGGAGCTGACCGACTCGGCCGTCGAGGACGCCCTGTACGAGGTCGGATCGGGCGGCGTCACGCCGAAGCTGGACGAGGAGCTCGTCGACCGGGTGGCCGACGACGAGTTCACCTACACCGACGACCTCCCCGAGGAGTTCCCCGAGCACGGCGGCGAGGAGGCCGAGTTCCACGTCACCGTCAAGGACGTGCGCGCCAAGACGCTGCCCGAGCTCGACGACGACTTCGCCGCCACCGCCAGCGAGTTCGACACGATCGACGAGCTGCGCGCCGACATCCGCACCAACCTGCTGCGCCGCCGCGTGCAGGAGGCCCAGCACCAGGTCCGTGGGGACGTCCTCGAGGCCTACCTCGCGACGATCGACGTGCCGCTGCCGCCGTCGATGATCACCGACGAGGTCGACCAGCGCCGCCACCAGCTCGAGCACCAGGCCGAGCAGTACGGCCTCAGCCTCGACGACCTGTTCGCCGCCGAGGACACCGACGCCGACAGCTGGGACGAGGAGGCTCGCACCCGTGCCACCGAGGCGGTCAAGGCCCGCCTCGTGCTGGACCGGCTGGCCGAGACCCTCGACGTCCAGGTCGACCCGCAGGACGTCAACGACGAGATCGTCCGCCACGCCATGCAGATGGGGCTCGACCCCAACCAGGTCGCCGAGGTGATCCAGCAGCAGGGCACGCTGCCCGCGCTGGTCGGTGACATCCTGCGGCGCAAGGCCCTCGACGCCATCATGGAGGACGCCGTCCTCGACGGGGGCCCGTCCGACGACGTGCTGGCGGACCTCGGCCTGCTGCCCGGCGAGGACGACGAGGCGGCGCAGGACCAGCCCGCCGCGGAGCCCGTCACCCCGGCCGGCGAGGCCGAGGCGGAGGGCTCGGACGACGGCGAGGAGGAGTGATCCTCCCCGGTCCCGGTCAGGTGTGGTGCGTGGCAGCGGCTCACATCACGCTCCGGGGGCCGGCACGGTCGCTACCTTCGCCGACGACGTGATCCCAGCGCGACCAAGGACCCTTTCGTGGCCGACCTGACCACCCCCGGCGGGTTCGCCCTGCCCAGCCCGGACAACTACGTCATCCCGAACGTCATCGAGCAGACGAACCGGGGCGAGCGGGTCTTCGACATCTACTCGCGCCTGCTGCAGGAACGGATCATCTTCCTCGGCACGCCGGTCAACGACGAGATCGCCAACCTCGTGATGGCCCAGCTGCTGCACCTCGAGTCCGAGGACCCGGACAAGGACATCGCGCTCTACATCAACTCGCCCGGCGGGTCGATCACCGCACTGTTCGCCATCTTCGACACGATGGAGTACATCAAGCCGGACATCACCACCATCTGCATGGGCCAGGCGGCCTCCGCCGCGGCCGTGCTGCTGGCGGCCGGCACCCGGGGCAAGCGCTTCGCGCTCCCGCGCTCGCGCATCCTGCTGCACCAGCCCTCCGGCGGCGCCGAGGGCCAGGCCGGCGACATCGAGATCCAGGCCCGCGAGATCCTGCGGATGCGGGACCAGCTCAACGAGATCCTGGCCGACAAGACCGGACAGTCCGCCGAGACCATCGAGCGCGACACGGACCGCGACTTCATCCTCACCGCCGAGGAGGCCCGGGAGTACGGCATGATCGACGAGGTGATCGCGTCCCGCCAGGTGCAGGAGCAGCGGCAGGCCAGCTGACCCAGCGGCATCCACGACGCGACGGCCGCCCTCGGGCGGCCGTCGTCCGTTCTGCCGGTGCCGCGCCCCGGTACAGACGCACACCCGCGACGCCGACGCTCTGTACCATCGACGAGCGCCGACCGGACCAGCTCGAGGGAGACGACCAGCACATGGCGAAGTTCAGCGAGAGTGGCGAACTGCTGAAGTGCTCCTTCTGCGGCAAGTCCCAGAAGCAGGTCAAGAAGCTGATCGCCGGGCCGGGCGTGTACATCTGCGACGAGT
>CAZDIF010000003.1:0-28387 GCA_964505365.1 uncultured Actinomycetota bacterium | reverse complement strand
CCATCGTCGTGGTCGCCGCGATCACCGCGGCCAGCGGCCTGGACGTCACGGTGCGAATGCGCGAGACGCTGCCGGGCCGCGCCACCCTCCACCGGGCGGCCTGACGTGCGCCTCCTACGGCACCCGGTACAGCTGCCATGCGCCGGGCACGCCGCGCAGCTCGTGCTGCCCGTGGTCCTCGAACGTGAGGTCGGCGCCAGCCACGAGGTCGCGGACCGTGCTCGACACCAGCACGTCGCCGTCCCCGCCGAGCGCGGCCACGCGTGCCGCGATGTTGACCGCGATCCCGTGCAGGTCGTCGCCCACCTGCTCGCACTCGCCGCAGTGCAGGCCCGCACGAACGGTGAGGCCCAGGGGACGGACCGCGTCGCGGATCGCGAGCGCCGATCGGACGGCACGAGCCGGACCGTCGAATGCCGCCATCACGCCGTCGCCCAGGCTCTTGACGGCCCGCCCTCGGTGGCGCTCCACCTCGCGGTGCACCACGTCGTCGTGGCGGACGAGCAGCTCGCGCCATCGGTGGTCCCCGACCTCGGCGGTGTGCCGGGTTGAGTCCACGATGTCGGTGAACATCACCGTGGCCAGCACGCGGTCGACATCCGCACCGTGTCGCACGCCGGTGAGGAACTCCTCGATCTCGTCCAGGAACTCGTCGGCGTCTCCCGCAAAGAACAGGTGGTCGGCGCCGTCGAACTCGACCAGGCGCGCGTCGGGGATGTTGTCGGCCAGGTACCGGCCGTGCCGGACGTCCACCAGCTGGTCGTCGCGTCGGTGCAGGACCAGTGTCGGGGCCTGGATGCTCGGCAGGACGTGACGGGCATCCAGGGACGGGTACGCCTCGAGCAGCCGCAGGATCATCCCGGGGCTCGCGGCCGACCGCTGGTACCGCGCCCACCAGTCCACGAAGTCCGGGTCTCCGGCCAGGCTGGGCGCGAAGTTGGACGCCAGCACGCCCTGGCCCCATCGGGCGGCGACACCGTCGAGGAAGATCGCCCAGTCGTCCGATGCGATGCCCCATGGGTAGTCGTCAGCGCGACCGAATCGTGCGTACGTGCCGATCAGCACCAGGTGCGACGCGCGCTCCGGGTGCGTGGCGGCGAGGAGGAGGGCCGTGGTCCCGCCCTCGGAGGCGCCGATGACGGCAGCATCGGTCACCCCGACGGCGTCCATCACGGCCCGGACGTCGGACACCCACTCCTCCACCGTCGGCGTGTGGTCGACCGGGTCCGAGAGTCCCGTGCCCCGCTTCTCCACGGCGATCACTCGACCGACGGACGCGAGCCGTTGCATGAAGCGGCGACAGGCCGGCTGCTCCGACAGGACCTCGAGGTGGGACACGAACGCCGGGACGAGGACGATGTCGAGGTCGCCCTCGCCCAGCACGCTGTAGGCGACGTTGCACCCGTCATTGTTGACGTACCCGATCAGCCCGTTCGCACCGGATCGTCGTGCGACCGCCATCGGATCCTCCCCTGCCCATCACGAGGATACGCGGTCGACGGCTTGACCGACCGGCCCTCCTCGGATCGAGGACGTTCCTAGGCTTGCTCGCATGAGCGACGACGCGTGGCACCTGCCCCCGCCCCTGGACCGCCTCACCGGTCCGATCCGTGACGCCATCCTCGCGTCGATCGACGTGGACGACCTCGTGTCCCGGGTCGACGTCGACGAGGTGGTCCGTCGCATCGACGCGGACGCGCTCGTGACCCGGATCGAGGTCAACGACCTCCTCGGCCGGGTGGAGGTGAACGAGCTGCTCGACCGCGTCGACGTCGACCGCCTGCTCGACCGGGTCGACGTGAACCGGCTGCTCGACCGGGTCGACGTCGACCGCCTGCTGGACCGCGTCGACGTCGACCGCCTGCTGGAGCGGGTCGACGTGGACGGCATCGTCGCGTCGTCCACCCGCGGCGTGGCCGGGTCGCTGGTCGACGTCGTCCGCCGCCAGCTGCTGGCGCTGGACACGGTCCTGATGCGCACCGTGCAGCGGCTGCGTCGCGCCAGCCCGTCGACCCTGCCCGACGGCCCGCCCCTGCTGGTCGCGTCCGACGAGGACCGCGGCCGGTACGACGCGACCGGCCGCTACGCCGGGCCGCTCGCCCGGCTGCTGGCCAACGCCGGCGACCTGGCGGCCGGCTTCGGGCTGTTCACCCTGCTGTCCGCGGGGCTGGCGTTCCTCGCCACGCTGCTGTTCGGCGCCACGTTCGATCCCGCCGAGCAGTCCGGTCCCCAGTGGTTCCTGCCGCTGGCACTCGTGCTGGTCCTGTACGAGTGGCTGTCCGTCGCCGTCGCGGGCCGCACGCCGGCGATGGCGGTGCTGGGCCTGCGGGTGGTGTCCCGTGACGGGCGTCCGCTGTCGACCGGCCGGGCGCTGGTCCGCACGCTCGTGCTGCCGGTCTCGGCGCTGCTGTTCGGGCTGGGGTTCCTGGGCCTGCTGCTGGACCGCGAGCGCCGCGGCCTGCACGACCTCGTGGCCGGGTCGACGGTCGTCAACGACTGGGGCGACCGGCCCGCCAGCCTGCCCACGCCGCTGGGCGACTGGCTGTCGCGCCACGAGGCCGACCCCGACGCGATGTGACGCCGCTCGCTACGACGAGGTGGCGACGGCCCGGTCGGCGACCAGCGCCATCTGGTCCGCCAGCGAGCGCGGCTCGACCCACGAGGTGACGTCCACCATGCGGTCGCGGCCGTCGGCGAGGTCCTCGGCGGACGGTGGCGCGTCGAAGGCGACACCGGTCCCCTCCACCACCGCCACGCGGGCGTAGTAGCCGCCGGCCACCGAGTAGACGTGGCCGGTGTCGGTGCACGCGTCCGAGGCCAGCCACCCGACGAGCGGCGAGACCCATGCCGGGTCCAGGCGCGCCAGCAGCTCGTCGGGCATCAGGCCCTCGGTCATGCGGGAGCGAGCCAGCGGGGCGATCGCGTTCACCCCGATCCCCTTCCGCTCGCCCTCGATCGCCAGCGTGCGCACCAGGCCGACCAGCCCCATCTTGGCCGCCCCGTAGTTGCTCTGGCCGAAGTTGCCGTACAGCCCCGAGCCCGACGTGGTCATCACGACCCGGCCGTGGCCCTGCTCCGCGAGGTGTGGCCAGGCCGCGGCGGTGACGTGGAACGCCCCGGCCAGGTGCACCGCGAGCACGGGCTCGAGCTGCTCGGGGCGCAGCTTCGCGAACGAGACGTCGCGGAGGATGCCGGCGTTGTTGACCACGACGTCGACCCGTCCGAAGGCCTCAAGGGCGGTGGCGACGACGGCCGCTCCCCCGTCCCAGGTCTCGACGCCGTCGGTGCTGGCGACCGCCTCGCCCCCGGCCGCGACGATCTCGTCCACGACCGCGGCGGCCGCGCCGGTGTCGGCGCCGGACCCGTCCACGGCCCCGCCGATGTCGTTGACCACCACGGCGGCGCCCTGGCCGGCGAGCTGGAGCGCGTGGCTGCGGCCGAGGCCGCCACCGGCGCCGGTGACGACGGCGACGCGGCCGTGCAGGTCGGTGCGGGACATGGGTCGTCTCCTGTCGGGACGGGTGTCGGGACCGTGTGTCGGGTCAGGCGGCGCCCCAGCGCACGACCTGGGCGGCCCACGTGTAGCCCGTGCCCGCGGCCAGCAGCAGGACGACGTCGCCGTCCTCCACGTCACCGGTGCGGACGGCCCGGTCGAGGGCCAGCAGCGGATCGACGCCACTCATGTGGCCGGTGTCGTCGAGGTAGGCGGCACGGTCCGGCGCCAGCCCCAGCGCCTCGACCAGCGCCCCGTGGATCGAGCGCTTCATGTGGATGCCGCACAGGTAGGTCACGTCGTCCAGGGTCAGGCCGGAGCGCTTGCAGGCCTCCTCGGCCACCCGGACGAAGTTCGGCAGGCTCACCGGGTCGAGGCGTTCCTTCATCACCGCGGGGTCGACGACGTCCAGCAGGTGGTGGCCGGACGCCACGCTGGCAGCCGATGCCGGCTCGACGCTGCCGCCCGCGGGGACACGGACGTGGTGCGCGAACGACCCGTCCGTGATCATGTGGGCGCCGAGCATGAGGTTGCGGTCCGTGCCCGACCGCAGCAGCGCGGCGGCCGCTCCGTCCGCGAAGTTGTAGGTGAACCGGGCGCGGGGGTTGTCGTAGTCGACGAGGTGGGACTCGCGGCAGGCTGCGACGGCCAGGACCGTGCGCACCTCGTCCTCCGCACGCAACAGGTCGCGACAGACCCGCATCGCGACGGGGGTGCCGCAGGACACGTAGTCGAGCTCGAGGGCGAAGGCGCTGTCGCACCCGAGGGCGTGGGCGATGGCCGGCGCCGCCTGCCAGACCGGGTGGTCCTTCCACGTCGAGCCGTAGTAGACGACCGCGTCGACCGACCGTGGGTCGACGTCCAGCTCGTCCAGCAGCTGGCGGGCGACCTCGACCGACATCGTCGACACGTGCTCGTCCGGTCCGGCGACGTGCTTGCCGCGCAGGCCGAACCGCTCGACGACCACCTCCTCGGGGATGCCCGAGCGCTCGGCGATCTCGGCCGCCGTCATCCACCGCTCGGGCAGCCACGACCGGGTGCCCGCGATCCCGACCTCCGTCACGCCCCGTCCTCCGTGGCGCCGAGGCCCCGCCGGAGGAACTGGTACATCTGCTCGAACACGTCGTCGGGCACCGCGGCGCTGTCGCCCCACAGGATCCAGCGCATGCCGACGATCTCGCCGATGCCCATGAGGATCCAGGCGAGCACCTCGGGGTCGGCCTCGACGATCTCGCCGGCGTCCATGGCCTCCTCGAGGCCGACGACGTAGCCCCGCGCGATCCGCTCGTAGTGCTGGTGGAGGATGTCGGGCGAGACGATCTCGGCCTGCCGGATGATCCGGTACAGCGCCGGGTGCTCGGTCGTGAAGCGGAAGTAGCCGAGGAAGCCGAGCCGCTCGCGCTCGGCCCGGGTCGTGCCCTGGGCGGCACCCTCCGACATGGCCCGGCGGACGCGGCGGTTGAGGTCGAGGACGAGCTCGTCGAAGATCTGCTGCTTGCTCTCGAAGTAGAGGTAGAAGGTGCCCTGGGCGACGCCGCAGGCCTCGGTGATCTTGACGATCGACGCGTCGTGGTAGCCGAGCTCGGCGAACACCTCCTCCGCGGCGTCCAACAGTCGCGTGCGGGTGCGCTCGCCACGGGCGGACAGGGGGCGGCCCGTCACGTTGGTGGGGGTCGGGGGGTCCTCGGTGGACCAGGCGCTGGCACTCATCCGTGCACCTTGTCGGTCGGTCGCGGGTCGGGGCCGGTCGGGGCGTGCTCCGACGCATCCGTGGGTCCGGTGTTCGTGGCGCCCGCGCCGCCCGTGCCACCGCCGCCGAGGCGTTCGGCCAGCCGGCGGCGCCGCGGGGAGCCGCTGACCGCCCCGGCGATCCCGCCCGGGAAGAACAGCACGAGCACGACGAACAGGACCCCGAGCGGGAACAGCGGCTCCGACAGCGGCACCCGGACGATCGCCGGCATGTCGGCCAGCGCGGGGGTCGAGGCCA
The DNA here is from genome assembly GCA_964505365.1 of uncultured Actinomycetota bacterium. Taxonomy (GTDB): domain Bacteria; phylum Actinomycetota; class Nitriliruptoria; order Nitriliruptorales; family Nitriliruptoraceae; genus CAWCLK01. Next base: position 22,907 of record CAZDIF010000003.1, on the reverse strand, counting down.
GCTCGCCCAGTCGGTGGTTGGCGTAGGTGTAGAGCATGCCGCCAAGCATCGCACCCCAGAGGCTGCCGGCGCCGCCGATCACCACCATGACCAGCAGGGTGAGGGTGAAGGTCGCGGCGGTCACCGTGGGGTGGGCGCCCCCGACGAGCAGCACGTAGACGATCCCGCACAGCGACGCGAGGAAGGAGGAGAGCACGAAGACCAGCAGCTTGAACGACGTCGGGCGCAGGCCCAGCACCTCCACCCGCTGCTCGTTCTCGCGGATGGCCTGCCACACGCGGCCGGCCCGGGAGGCCGTCGCGACGCGGCCGGCCAGGTACACGACCAGGACGAGCACCAGCGCCAGCCAGTAGACGTGGCGGGTGTTGGCGACCCCGATGAGCGCGTCCGGGAGCTGGTCGAACCCGAGCGACGCGCCCAGCTCGCCGCCGGTGATCCGCAGCGGGTCGCGGAGGACGAAGATGGCGCCGGCCTGCGCGAACGCCAGCGTCACCATGGCGAAGGCGATGTCCTTCACCCGCAGGCAGATGATCCCGAGGATCGTCGGCAGCACGAGCCCGGCCACCACGACCAGTGCCACCGCGCCGCCGAGGCCGAGCTGGAGCGTGCGGGTCGCGATCGCGGTGCCGTAGACGCCGACCGCGAAGTACAGCGCGTGGCCGAACGACAGCAGCCCCGTGTAGCCGAACAGCAGGTCGTAGGTCATGGCCAGCGCGCCGAAGACCAGCATCGTCGCGACGAGGTGCAGCGTGCCGGGGCTGGACAGCGGGCCGTCGAACAGCAGGGGCACGGTCACGTCGAGGAACGGCATCGCCGCGGCGAGCACGACGAACACGGCGGCGACGGTGCGCGCACGGGTCCGTGGGGCGGTGGCGGCACTCATGCGACGGCCCTCCCCAGCAGCCCCTGCGGCCGCACCAGCAGCACACCGGCCAGCAGCAGCACGACGATCAGGTCGCCGGCACCGACGAGGGCGTAGTAGTTGGCGTACTGCTGCAGCAGCCCGACCACGACGGCGGCGAGCGCCGACCCCCGGATGGAACCGAGGCCGCCGATGATGACGACGATGAAGGCGAAGATCAGCAGCCCGGTGCCCTGGTCGGCCGTGATCGTCCCGTAGAAGGCGCCGGTGAGCACCCCGGCCAGCGCCGCCAGCGCCCCGCCGATGGCGAACACGACCGTGAACGCCCGCGTGACGTTGATCCCGAGCGCCTGGACCATGGCGCGGTTCTCGACGCCCGCGCGGATCACCAGGCCGTACCGGGTGTGGCGCAGGAACGCCATCAGCCCCACGTACACGAGCACCGCGGCGCCGATGGCCACGAACCGGCTGTTCGGGATCGGGGCGCCGGCCACGCGGGTGACCTCGTTCATCCAGGCCGGGACGGTCACCGAGACCGGGTCCGAGCCGAAGACGGCCCGTGCCAGCGCGGTGATGGCCAGCAGCAGCCCGACCGTCAGCAGCACCTGGCCGACGTGCTGGCCGTACAGGCGCCGCACCAGCAGCACCTCCATCGCCACGGCCACGAGGGCCCCGACGACGACACCCACGACCAGGGACACACCGAAGGCGAGCCCGGCGGAGGTGCCGACGAAGACCCCGGCGACCATCCACGCGGCGTAGGCGCCGATCGTCAGGAAGGCGCCGTGGGCGAAGTTCAGCACGTCCATCAGCCCGAAGATCAGCGACAGGCCGGACGCGATCAGCAGGTACAGCCCGGCCAGCCCGAGCCCCGTGATGGTGAGCAGGATGAACGTGGTCACGATTCACCCCCGGAGTGGCGGCGGCCGACGCCGAGGAGCTGCTGGGTCAGGTCGGCGTCGCCGAGCAGCTCGTCGGCCGGACCGCGGTGGACGACGCGGCCCTGGTCGAGCACGACGGCCTGTTCGGCGATGCGGCGGATGACGCCGAGGTTCTGCTCGACGACGACGGTGGTCGCCAGTTCGCTCATGCGTTCCAGGGCGGCGGCGACCTCGGTGACGAGGTTCGGCGCGAGGCCCTGCGTGGGCTCGTCGATCAGCAGGAGGCGGTTGTCAGCGTTCAGCAGCGCTCGCGCCAGCGCGAGCATCTGCTGCTCGCCCCCGGACATCGTCCCGGCCCGCTGCCGCCGGCGCTCCGCCAGGCGCGGGAACAGGTCGTGGACCAGCTCGTAGCGCAGGGTGCTGCCGGGCCGCTCGGCGAGGCGGAGGTTCTCCTCCACGGTGAGGCCGGCGAACACGTCGCGGTTCTCGGGCACGTAGCCGATCCCGCGCTGCACGATCTCGTGGGTCGGCAGCGTGGAGACGTCCTCGCCGTCGAGCTCGACCGTGCCACGCCGGTCGACCAGCCCGAGGATCCCCCGCAGGGTCGTGGTCTTGCCGACGCCGTTGCGGCCGAGCAGCGCGGTGATGCCGCCGGTGGGGACGTCGAACCCCACGCCGTGCAGCACGTGCGAGTCGCCGAGGTGCACGTCGAGGTCACGCACCACCAGCAGGGGGCGGTCCATCGTGGCGGTCCCCCCGGCCTGGGGCGCGACAGAGGTGCTCACAGCGACTCCCCCAGGTAGGCGGACTGGACGGTCTCGTCGGCCATGACCGCGTCGGGCGTGTCGCAGGCCAGCAGGGACCCGTGGTGCATGACGGCGATGCGGTCGGCCAGGCCCAGCACGAGGTCCATGCGGTGCTCGACCATCACGATCGTCGTGCCGGCGTCGCCGATGCCGCGGATGACCTCGATCACCGGGCCGACGTCCTCCACGCTCATCCCGGCGGTGGGCTCGTCGAGCAGCAGCACCGTCGGCTCCCCGACCACGGCGATCGCCAGGTCGAGCTTGCGCTTGTTGCCGTGCGACAGCGACGCAGCCTCGTCGTCCAGCCGGTCACCGAGTCCCACGCGGTCGAGTGCCCCGCGGGCACGCTCGGTGGCCTCGTCCTCCAGGCGCACGCGGCGCCACGGCACGAGGCTGCCACCGAGGTGGGCCTGCGCCGCGAGCCGCACGTTCTCGAGCACGGTCAGCGCCGGGAAGATGCTGGTGACCTGGAAGCTGCGGGACAGCCCCGCCCGGGCCCGCCGGTGCGGCGGGTGGCCCGTGACGTCGGCCCCGCCCAGCAACACCCGGCCGCCGGTGGGCCGGTAGACGCCGGTCAGGAGGTTGAACAGGCTGGTCTTGCCGGCCCCGTTCGGGCCGATGACCGCGAGGAACTCCCCGGGACGCACGGCGAGGGAGACCCCCTCGACGATGCGCGCGCCACCGATGGTCAGCGTGAGGTCCCGTGTGGACAGGACCGCGGTGTCGCTGGCCGGGCCGCGGGTCGCGGCGGCGGTGGCGGGCATCGTGGGGCCTCCCTCGTCGAGTGCGTCGGCGCGGGTGGGTCAGCCGGCCGCCGGCGGCGTCGTCAGGTCGACGGCCATCGTGTCGACGAGCTCGGGCACCAGCTCACCATCCTGGTCGACCAGCTGGGCGCGGAACATCGGCTGCAGCATCGCGTGGTCCTCGGCGCGGATGGTCTGCTCGCCCTTGGGGGCCGAGAAGGTCCAGCCCTCCAGCGCGGAGATCATGGCCGACACGTCGGTGCCGCCCTCCTCGATCGCCCGGACGACCATCTGTGCCGCGACGAAGCCGTCGGCGTGGAAGATGTCCGGCGTCGTCCCGAGCCCGTCCGCGAGGGCCTGGTTCTCGGCCGTGTCGGTCGCCTCGCCGAAGTAGTGGGCGAGGAAGTCGATCTGCTCCGCGGCCGGCCCGAAGTGCTCGAACGAGGCCCGCTCGGCGAGACCGGTCACGACCGTGGCCTCGTCGAACAGCCCCTGCTGCGACAGCGCCTGCCACATGGCGTTGGTGGTGTCACCGGCCCAGGCCACGAACACGAGGTCGGGCGAGGCATCCAGCGCCTGGCGCACGAACGGGGTGAAGTCGTTGGTCTCCAGCGGCACGAGCACCGGGGTGATGGTCGCGCCACCCTCCTCGCCGAGGACGGCCTCGACGGCGGCCACGTTGGCCTGGCCGAACTCGTAGTCCTGGGCGAACACGACGACGTTCTTGCCCTCGACGTCACCGAGGATCCCCTCGGCGGTCTTGACGTCCTGGTAGGTCTGGCGACCCGCCCGGAACGTGTTGCCGTTGACCCCCGTGATGCCGTCCGTCGCGGCGGCACCGGAGATGTAGAGGATGTCGTTCTGCTCGGCCATCGGCGCCACCTGCATGGCGACACCGGACGACACGGACCCGGTCAGGATCGAGTAGCCCTGGCCGATGAGGTCGGTCGCCTCGCTGGTCGCGGCGGCCGGGTCGCTGGCGTCGTCGTGGTAGCTGACCTCGATCGGGTGCCCGCCGGCGGCCAGGGACCCGTCGGTCGCGTACTCGAGGCCGACCTCGAAGCCCTCGCGGAACTGCTGGCCGTAGCTGGCGAGCACGCCGCTGGTCGAGGTGATGACACCGACCTTGACGGGCTCGCCGTCGGCGGCCTCGGTGGCCTCGCCGTCGCTGGTCTCGTCCTCGGCGGGCGTCGTGGCCCCGTCCGTGGACGTTTCCGTGTCCTCGGCGGCCGAACCTCCGCCGCAGGCCGTCGCCAGCAGCGCGGCGGCGCCCGCGGCTGCGACCGTTCGCACGATGTGTCGCCTGATCCGCATGGGTTGCTCCCTCCCGGTGAGGCCGTCCAACGGCCTCGTCGAATGTCCCGCCCGGCGTCGGTGCGCCGGCGCGCCCGTCAGCATACCTGACAGGTGGTTCAGTTGTCATTTCTACTCGCCGCGAGGCCCGCCGTCAACGATCGGCGACGAATTCACCCCTGCTCGCGGGCCGCGACGCCCCGGGCGAGGACCAGCGCCTCGCCCGCCAGGGCCACCCGCCCGTCCGTGGTCCGGCACCGCGTGGCGAGGTCGACCAGTCGACGGTCGGGCCGCACGCGCGTCACCTGCACCGTGGCCGTCAGCGTGGTGTCGACCTCGACGGGATCGGGCAGCCACAGGCGCTGGCGGAGGTAGTTCGTGCCGCGGCCGGGCAGGTCGACGCCGAGCAGGCGCGAGACCAGCCCGGCGAGCAGGGGCGCCGGCACCGTCCCCGTGGGCTCCGGGCCACCGGCCAGGGCGTGCAGGGCGGTGACGTCGTCGGCGGACACCGTGTCCTGCACGTGCGCCGAACGGCCCAGGGCGCGACCCCACCAGTCGTCGCCGTCGGTGTCCTCCGCCGCGGCGGCCGGCGGCGGGGGTGCGGGCGCCCGCGTCGGGCCCACCTCGCCGGTCGCGCGCAGGCCCACGTGCCCGTCGTGGGTGACGCGGGCCTCGACGCGATGGGTCCCGTCGCCGTCCGGTGTCACCTCCACGCGGACCGCGACCTCGGCCCCCACGGGCGTCGGCTCGGGGAACACGAGCTCGAGGTGCCGCGTGACGGCCCCGGGCAGCAACCGCTGCAGCTCCGCGTCGACGAGGGCGTAGAGGAACATCCCGTGCGCCACGGGGACGCGGAAGGGCGTGGTCGCCGCGTACGCCGCGTCGACGTGGATGGGGTTGTCGTCGCCGGACACGGCGGCGAACCCGTCGAGGTCGTCCTGCGACAGGGCCCGGGTCGCCTCCCGCACCAGTGCCGCGGCGCTCACGCGCCGGCCTGCGCGCGCAGCTCGTGCTTGAGGATCTTGCCGGTGGCGTTGCGCGGCAGCTCGTCGACGAAGGTGACCTCGGCCGGGACCTTGTACCCCGCCAGCTGCTCGCTGCAGTGGTGGCGCACCGCGTCCGCGTCCAGCTCGGCATCGGGTCGGGTGACCACGTAGGCCCGGCCGACCTCGCCCCACCGCTCGTCCGGGATGCCGACCACGGCGGCCTCGGCGACGCCGGGCAGCCGGTACAGGGCCTGCTCCACCTCGGCCGGGTAGACGTTCTCGCCGCCCGAGATGTACATGTCCTTCCAGCGGTCGACGATGTACCAGTAGCCGTCCTCGTCGCGCCGCGCCACGTCGCCGGAGTGCAGCCACCCGTCGTCCTCGAACGCCTCGGCGGTCACCTCGGGCTTCCGCCAGTACCCCGGCGTGACACCGGGGCCGCGGATCAGCAGCTCGCCGGCCTCCCCGTCGGGCAGGTCGTTGCCCTCCCGGTCGACGACCCGTACCTCGACGAACGGCTGCGGCCGGCCGACGGAGCCGGCGTGGCTGATCGCGTGCTGCTCGTCGAGCAGGAACACGGTCGGGCCGGTCTCGGTCATGCCCATCCCCTGCCGCACGCCGATGTCGCGCTCCCCCAGGCGCTCGAGCAGCGGCACCGGCATCGGCGCCCCGCCGCATGCCCACGATCGGATGCGCGACAGGTCGGTGCCCGCGAAGTCCGGGTGGTCGGCCAGCAGCTGGTAGATGGTGGGCACGCCGAAGAAGACCGTGGCGCGCTCCTGCAGCAGCCGCAGCGTCTCGGCCGGGTCGAACGTGCGGGTGACCAGCGTCGTGCCGCCGACGACCAGCATCGGAAGCGTGTAGAGGTTGATGCCGGCGGTGTGGAACTGCGGCAGCACCGACAGGAACGTGTCGGCCGACGTCAGCTGGGCGGCCAGCCCGATGTTGAGGTGGTTGACCAGCGCCATGCCGAAGGTCTGGATCACGCCCTTGGGCCGCCCCGTGGTGCCCGAGGTGTACAGCAGGTACCACAGCGCGTCCTCGGCCCGCGGGGGGTGCACCAGTGCGGCCGGGTCGGCGCCGGCCAGCAGGTCCTCGTAGGCGGCCTCGGTGTCCAGGGCGTCGGTGCCGTACGCCATCGACCGCAGCCCCGGGACCCGCTCGCGCAGCTGGGCGGCGGCGTCCGCGAAGGCGTCGTCGGTGACCAGGCCCACGGGGTCGGCGTCGGCGACGATGTACTCCAGCTCGGGCACCGCCAGCCGCCAGTTGAGCGGCACCAGGACCGCACCGAGCTTCGCGCACGCGAACAGCAGCTCGAACAGGTCGGTGCGGTTGTGGGCGAGGCTGGCGACCCGGTCGCCCGGGCCCACGTCCCAGTGGTCGCGCAGGACGCGAGCGGCTCGGCTGGCGCGCCGGTCGAGGTCGGCGTAGGTCAGCTCGCGGTCCGTGGCGACGTCGACCAGCGCGGTGCGGTCGCCGTCGAGGTCGGCGCGGCGGGACAGCAGGTCGGGGAAGTCCATCGGCGGCTCCCTTCTCGTCAGGTGGCGATGGTCAGTGCGGTGGTCAGGTCGCGTCGAGGAAGGCCGCCATCCCGGCGGTGGCCTCGTCGCTGGCGATCTGCGCGCAGAAGGCCTCGAGCTCGCGGTCCAGCGCCCCGGCCACCTCGGCGGGGTCGGGGCGCAGCAGCTGCACGGTCCGGGCGACGCTGCCGGGGACGGCACCGGCGATCCGACGCGCGAGCTCGTGCGCCCGGGCGTGGGCGTCTTCGGCCCGGTGGGTCGCGAGGCCCCAGGCGAGGGCGGTGTCGGCGTCGACGCGCTCGTTGGCCAGTTGCACCGCCGCGGCCCGCGCCCTCCCGATCCGCTGCGGCAGCAGCGCCGTCCACCCCCCGTCCGGGCTGAAGCCCACGTCGACGTAGTACGGGGCCGTCCACGCCCGCGGCCCCATGACCAGCAGGTCGGTGGCGAGCACGAGCCCGAGCGACCCGCCGGTCACCGGCCCGTGCACCGCCGCGATCGACGGCTGGGGCAGTCCGAGCAGGGCGAGGATGGCCTCGTTCAGGCCGCCGACGAGGCGCTTCGCGTACGCCACGCGGTCATCGCCGTGTCGGGCGGCGAAGGCGGCGACGTCACCGCCGGTGGAGAAGGACCGGCCGGCCGCGGCCAGCACGACCACGCGGACGGCGGGATCGTCCGCGGTGGTGGCGACGGCGTCGCGCAGGTGCTCGACCAGGTCGGGCACGAGCGCGTTGTGGCGCTCGGGGCGGTCGAGGACCAGCGTGCGCACGGGCCCGTCGTCCTCGACCCGGACCAGTCGCTGCTCGGGCATCCCGCTCCTCTCCACGCGGGTCGTACTGTGACCTGAACCACCTGTCATGTCAAGGTAGCGTCACCCCCGGGGGGCCGCCGTGTCCGCGAGGCGTCACGCGTCGGCCCAGGCGTCGACGGCCTCGAGCAGCGTCGACCGGGCAGCAGGTTCGAGGAACGACGCCTCGACCGCCCGGCGCTGCAGCACGGCCAGGTCCGCGCGCTCGAGGCCGGCCAGGCGCTCGGCGTGGCGCAGTTCGTCGAGCAGGGTCGTGGCGAAGAACGGCGGGTCGTCGCTGTTGACGGTCACGTGGGCACCGGCGCTCCACAGCACCGGGAACGGGTGCGCGCCATGGTCCTCGAACACGCCGAGGACGACGTTCGACGTCGGGCAGATCTCCAGCGGCACCTGGTCGGCCACGACCCGGGACAGGACCTCGGGATCCGCCGGAGCAGCGACGCCATGGCCGATACGGTCGGCCCCGAGCAGGTCGAGCGCGGCCATGATCTCGGAGGCCGGGCCGGTCTCGCCGGCGTGGACCACCAACCCGATGCCCAGCGCGTCGGCCGCCGGTCGCAGCATCGGGAAGTCGGCCGCAGGGGCGGCGCTCTCGGTGCCCGCGAGCCCGAACGCCACGATCGGGGCATCGCCGGCCTCCTCGACCAGCCGGACGGTCTGGTGCCCGTTGGCAGTCCCGAAGTTGCGGACCGCGTCGACGATCAGGCCGACGCGGGTCTCGGGCACCTCGGCGAAGCCGTCCGCCAGCGCCTGCCACATCGCGGCGGGCTCCATGCCGTTGTTGACGTGGGTGGTGGCGGTGAAGGTCGCCTCGCTGTACCGCACGCCCTGGTCGGCCTGCTGGCGGGCGAAGTCCGCGGCCACGATCGCGAGGTCGTCGGGGTCGCGGACGCGGCCGCACACGGCGAGGTACAGCTCGACGAACTGGTCGAACGTGTCGTAGCGCGGCGGGTACCCGCCCTCGACCAGCGGCAGGACCCGGTCGGGGTCCTCCCCGTGGCGCCGTGCCAGCGCGACGGCGGTCTCCGGGCGGATCGTGCCCTCCAGGTGGACGTGCAGCTCCACCTTCGGCAGGGAACGCAGGTCGGCGTCGGTAACGGGCACGGCGAGCTCGTCGTGGTCGGGGTGCCCGATGTAGCAGACGCGGCCCGGTCAGGCGTCGACCGCGACGTCGAGTTCGTCGAGCAGGCCGCGGACCCGCTGCTGGATCTCGTCGCGGATGGGGCGCACCGCCTCGATCCCCCGGCCGGCGGGATCGTCCAGCGGCCAGTCCACGTACCGGGTGCCGGGCACGTACGGGCAGGTGTCGCCGCAGCCCATCGTGACCACGACGTCGGCGGCCTCGAGGCTGGCCTCGTCCCACCGCTGCGGCGTCCTGCCGCGGATGTCGAGGCCGACCTCGGCCATGGCCTCGACCGCCACGGGGTTGACCCGGTCGGCCGGCTCGGAGCCCGCGGACAGGACCCGGACACGGTCGCCGCCGAGGGCCATCGCCCACCCCGCGGCCATCTGGGACCGGCCGGCGTTGTGCACGCACAGGAACAGGATCGTGGGGCGCTCGCGGGCACTCATCGGGACAGGACCTCCTCGGGCTCGGTGGTCGGCGCGCCCGCCGCCGTGTCGGGTGTGTCGTCCGCGGCTCGCGGGGCCGGCGTGAACAGCCACCGCGCGAGGAGCACCGCCAGGACCGCCCCGACGAGCTGGCCGGCGAGGAAGCCCGGGACGTGCTCGAGGCGGATCCCGGTCCACGTGCCCGTCAGGGCCCGGCCGACCGTGACCGCCGGGTTGGCGAACGACGCCGACGAGGTGAACACGATGGCCGCGGCGATGTACGCACCGACGACGTAGGGCACGTGGGCATGCTGGCGCGACCGCACGGGCCCGAGGATCACGAGCACCAGCCCGCCCGTGGCCACGGCCTCGCTGGCGATGCGGGCCAGTCCCCCGCGGTCACCGGTCGCGGCCGCGATGGCCGGTTCGCTGAACAGCAGGTTGGCGACGATCGCCCCGGCCGCGGCCCCGGCCACCTGCACCGCGATGTACGGCAGCACCTCGCGGCGTGGCAGGTCCCGGTCCATGGCGAAGGCCAGCGAGACTGCGGGGTTGAAGTGCGCCCCGGAGACGGGGCCGAGCGCGACGATCAGGGCCACCAGCACGGCGCCGACGACAACGGCGTGGTGGAACAGCCCCGACGCCCCGTCGCCCATCGTGATGCCGGAGCCGACGATGGCGACCATCAACAGTGCGGTGCCGAGCAGCTCGGCGACCAACCGCCGCGGGAGCGTGCGCGTCACGGCTGCACCTCCGCGGCCAGGCGGTCGACGCGAACGGCCAGCTGCTCGTACGCCCGCTCGAAGTCGCGAGCCCGACCACCGACCGGGTCCGGTACCGACCAGTGGCGCTGCTTGCCGGTCGGCAGCTGCCCGGACTCGCGGGCGCGGTCGCACACCGACACGACCAGGCCGAACGGACCGGACACCTCGCGCAGGTGGCGGGGTCGGACGTCGTCGAGGACGAGGCCGTGCCGCTGGGCCACGCGGCGAGCCCCCGCGGCAACGGATGCTGCCGGTGCCGTGCCCGCGGACCGGGCCTCGGTGCCGGTGCGCTCCCGCCACAGGGCCACGGCCAGCTGCGACCGGGCCGCGTTGTGGGTGCACACGAACAGGGGCGGCCCGTCCAGTCGCCCGGACCCGGCCCCGTGATCGACCGGCTCACCCGGGTCGGCGACCAGCTGGACGTAGCGGCGGCGGGCGTCGCCCTCGGACCGGACCCGGCGCACGAGCCCCACGGCCTCCAGCTCGTCGAGGTGGTGGGCCAGCAGGTTGGAGCCCATGCCGGTCAGGCGGCCGAGCTCGGTCGGCGTGCGGTCCGAACGGCGCAGCTCGTCGACGACGGCGAGCCGGCGTTCGTCACCGAGGACGCGGTGCAGCGCCGCGCGTTCGGCGAGGGTGGCCATGCAGGACCTGGGGTCGACGGTGCCGCTCAGGCTACTAGCTCAAGGTCTCTTGAGTCAATTCTCGCCGACCTTCCGACCACTCTCAGACGGTCGTCGGGACGGGATCGGCCCACTGCTCGACCTGGCGCTCCAGGCGTTCGGCGACCTCGCGCACGAACCGTGCGGCGGTCGCCTCGGCGATCCAGTGGGCCGCCGCGGCGTCGAGGACGGCCCCGAGTGGTCCGAGGGGCGGTCGGTAGCCGCCGGCCAGGATCACCTGCACCGTGGGCGGTGCATCGGCCAGTGCCACGATCTCCAGTGTCGCGTCCAGGGTCGGGAACCAGAGGTGGCCGCGGGCGGCCTCCCAGTGGATCGGCACCACGGCCCGCAGGAGCTCGCGCGGCTCGAAGTCGCCGAGCCGGACGACGACGTCACGGGCCAGCTCGTGCCCCGCCACGTCGGCGTGCAGGGTGGTCAGGACCTCGTGCCCGTGGTCGGTGGAGGCGTCGGTGGCCTCCTGGAGCAGGCGCTCGGGGGCCTCCGCCAGCAGGCGGATCGCCGCATCGAAGGGGGCGGCGGCGTAGGTGTGGGCGTAGAGGGGGCGCACCATGGCGGCTCCTGTGGTCGGGACGCCACCATCGTCACCGCACGTCACGCCCGGCGACAGGGCCCGTCGGCCCCCCGCAGCAGGGCCGACCGTCACATGGTCAGGCTGGCGGCGACCATGGCGCCGAGCTCCCAGCAGGCGTCGAGGTCCTCGCGGCTCGGCTCGGCCATGACCTCGACGGGGTCGCGGGCGCGCTTCCAGCCCATCCCCTTCGCGATCGACTCGATCGCCAGGACGGCCCCGTGGGTGTCCTGGTTGCCGTGCACGAAGGCGGCGTACGGCCGGCCGTCGGTCTCGTCCATGACCGGGTAGTAGACCGTGTCGAAGAAGTGCTTGAGCGCCCCCGACATGTACCCGATGTTCGCCGGCGTCCCCAGCAGGTAGGCATCGGCCTCCAGCACGTCGGCGGCGGTGGCCGCCAGCGCCGTCCGGGTGACCACCTCGATGCCCTCGAGCTCGTCGGTCGAGGCGCCGTCACGGACCGCCTCGAACATCGCCCGGCAGTGCGGCGACGGCGAGTGGTGCACGATCAGGACCGTCGGCATCAGGTGCCCACCGCCAGGATGGCCCGCACGACCTCGGCCGGCTGGTCCTCCTGGAGGAAGTGTCCGGCGCCCTCGATGGTGCGGTGCGGCTGGCCGGCGGCGCCGGGCACCAGCTTCTGGAACACCCGGTCGGCCCCCGCGGTGATGGGGTCGCCGTCGCTGAAGGCGGTGAGGAACGGGGCCTCGAACCCCTGCAGCACCTCCCAGGCGGCCCGCTGGTCCGCTGCCGCCGGGTCGTCCGGCGAGCTCGGCACGAGCGCGGGGAAGATCCGGGCACCCGCCGTCGCCGCGTCGTCGTGGAACGGCGCGTCGTAGGCGGCCACCTCGGCGTCGGACAGCTCGCGCTGGCACCCGCCGTCGACCAGCCGCCCCACCGGGAAGTGCTCGGCCTCCTGCGACCAGCGCTGCCAGGCGAGGAACGCCTCGCTCATCCGCTGGTCGCCGGTCGGCAAGCCGGTGTTGGCGACCACGACCGCAGCGTAGCGGTCGGGGTCGGCGGCGACCAGCCGCAGGCCGACGAGCCCGCCCCAGTCCTGGCCGAAGAACGTGATCCGCGTGAGGTCGAGACGCTCGAACAGGGCCTCGCGCATCCAGGCGACGTGGCGGGCGTAGCTGTAGTCGCTGGTCGACGTCGGCTTGTCCGAGCGGCCGAACCCGACGAGGTCCGGCGCCACGACCCGGTGCCCGGCGTCGACCAGCGGCGGGATGACGTGCCGGTACAGGTACGCCCACGACGGCTCGCCGTGCATGAGCAGGACCGGGTCGGCGTCGGCCGGCCCCTCGTCGACCACGGCCACCCGCAGCCCCCCGTCGACCTCCACGTGGCGCGGTTCGTAGGGCCAGTCGGGCAGGTCGGCGAAGCGCTCGTCGGGCGTACGGACGACGTCCATGGCAGCGGTCCTGACGGTCGGTCACGTCGGCACTGGACGGCATGGTGCCATGCATGCGCGAACGGGCTCCACCTCTGTACCGTTCCGCCGGACCGGCCCCGACGGGAGGACGACGTGCAGCGCAGCGCTCCGTTGGCCGTCGTTGCCCTCGTCGCCGCTGCCTGCACCACCGGCGGGCCGTCCGTCCCGGAGGCCTCCTCCCCCGCTGGCCCGCCGACGAACCCCGACGTGGTGTCGATCGAGGAGGCGCCGGACGCGACCGCGATCATGTGGGGCCCCGGCGGCCTGCCGAGCTCCGTCGTCGAGGGTGCCGCCGCCGTACCGGGGGTCGAGGCCGCGACCCACCTGCGGTCCGACACCCTCGGCCTGGTCGGGGCCCGCACGGCCGACGGCACGGTCGTGCTCGAGCTCGACGAGCGCTGGCGCATCCCGGTCGACGTCGTGGCGGTCGACCCCGGTGACGCGGCCACCGTCGTCGAGGACGCGGCGACCCGTGGCGCGGTCGCGGACCTCGAACCCGGCCAGGTGCTGCTGACCGAGGACGCCGCCGAGCGCCGCGGCGTGGGCGTCGGCGGGACGCTGCGGCTGCTGGGCAGCGGCGAGTTCACGGTGGCTGACATCGTCTCCGTCGGCACCCTCGACGCCACCGAGCTGGTGGTGCACGTCGACGACGCGGACGGGCTCGGGATGCGCGACGGGGGCGCCGTCGTGGTCCGGCTCGCGGGCAGCGAACTGCCCCACGACGAGCTCACCGCGCTCGCACCGAACGGGTCGCCGGTGCGGCTCGACGGCGGTGTCGCGGGCGCCCGGTCGACCCCGGTCGTCCTCGGCCTGGACGAGGTCAAGGCCCGGTTCGGCGAGTTCGCCTTCCGCGACGACGACCCCGACCGGGAGATCTGGCCCGACCCCGCCTGGGTCGACCAGCACATCGTGATCGAGGAGGTGCCGATCCTCGGCCGGGTGCGGTGCCACGAGGCGATCATGGACGACCTCCGCGCCGGCCTGCAGGCCATCGTCGACGCGGGGCTGGCCGGCGAGATCGACCCGGGCGAGTACGGGGGCTGCTACCACCCGCGCCGCATCGGGTCGCGCACCGAGCGGCTGTCGCGCCACAGCTGGGGCATCGCGGTCGACCTCAACGTCGACTTCTCCGTCGCGGGCATGGGCACGCCCATGGACCGCCGGGCCATCGACCTCCTGGCCCAGCACGGCTTCCGGTGGGGCGGGGACTTCCTGACCCCGGACAACCACCACTTCGAGTGGGTCGGTCCCGCCGCGGCCGCGACCCTGCCGCCCGTGGCCACGGGCCGGGGCCCGTCGTGAGGCTGGCGCGGCACCTCGCCGCATGGGTCGGGGACTGGCCCCCTCGCGACGAGGTCTCGGTCGTCGGCTCCCCCGCGCGGGTCGAGCCCGGCTGGGACGGGCGCGTGCACCCGTTCCTCGGCGTGGAGGCGCCGGGCCTCGGCACGGTCCTGTCGGTCCCGCCGGACCTGGCGGACGAGGTGCGCGCGTGGGTCGCCGCCGACGGCTGGACCGCCCCGGTCCGCACCACGGTCGCGGCACGGCTCGGCGGCGGCACGGTCGCCGCCGGCACCTTCCGGTCGGCCGCCGACGTGCCCGCCCCCGACGTGCTGCCGGACGTCGGCACGTGGGTCGACCCCGGCGACGAGCGCCTCCCCGACTGGTTGCGGCCGTTCAACGGCGGGGTGCTGGCCGTCTTCGACGTCAACGGCAGCTGGATCGCCGGGCTCGGCGTCAAGCACCACGACCCGACCGGGCGTGAGCTGTCCGTCGGCACCGAGGAGGCGCACCGGGGCCGTGGGCTGGCCCGCCGACTGGTGGCCCAGGCGGCCCGTGAGCTGCTGGCCGCCGGCGCGGCCGTCACCTACCTGCACGCCCCGGACAACGTGGCCTCGGCACGCGTGGCCGAGGCCGCCGGGTTCCCGGACCGCGGGTGGCGGGTCTGGGGGCTGTTCCGCGACGGCGAGGAGGGCTGAGGTGGCCGAGGACGAGATCCGTCGCGCGCTCGTGCGGGCGGACGACCTGCTGAAGGCCGCGCCGAACCGCCGCGACCCCGACGCGGCGCTCGTCACCGTCGCGGCGGTCCTCGAGGACGCCCGTGACCACCTCGACGAGGTCGCCGACCCCGATCGGCGCCGCGACCTGGCCGTGCAGATCTCGCGGCGCATGGGCGACGTCGACGCCGCCACCTTCGCCGCCGTCGAGCCCGAGCCCGGCATGCGACGCGCCCCGACCTCGGTGGACCCGGACCGGGTGCCGCCGGGCCAGCGCCCGACACCCGGGTGGCCGGTGCTGCACGTCGGCGCGGCGCCGACGTTCGACGCGGCCGCGTGGACGTTCACGGTCACCGGGAAGGTGCACCGGCGGGTGCGGTGGTCCTGGGACGACTTCCGCAACCTGCCGGCGACGACCAGCACGTCGGACTTCCACTGCGTGACCCACTGGTCGCGGATGGACTGCGCCTGGGAGGGGGTGCGGGTCCGCGACGTCCTCGCGGTGGCGGGCCCCCGCCCGGAGGCCACCCACGGGCTCGTGACCGGCCATCCCGCCTACAGCGCCAACCTGCCCCTGTCGGCCCTGCTGGACGACGACGTGCTGTTCGCCTGGGCCGTCGACGGCGCGCCCCTGCCGACCGCCCACGGCGGTCCGCTGCGGCTGGTGGTCCCCTCGCGCTACGGGTGGAAGTCGGTCAAGTGGGTGTTCGAGGTCCGGCTGGTGGACCGTGACGTGCCCGGCTACTGGGAGGAGCGCGGCTACCACGACGACGCCGACCCGTGGCGCGAGCAGCGCTTCCGGGGCGACTGAATCAGCCGGCGGCGGCCAGGTCGGGGTCGACGTCGGTGATCAGCAGGTGGGTCGTCGACCGGTCGTTGCGCTCCTTGATCGTCCAGCCGTAGGTGAGGTCGAAGGCGCGCACGTGCCACCGGGCATCGAGGTACAGGCGGCGGACCAGCGGCGTGTCCTTGATGACGAGCTGGAACCGGCACGGCAGCCGCCGGATCGTCGCCGCCAGGCGTCGGTGGTCGTCGGCGTCGAACCCGCGGTGGTCGTAGGCGGAGAAGTCGCTGTCGTACGGCGGGTCGAGGAAGACGACGTCGTCGGGCCCGGGGTCGGCGGCGTCGAGGAACTCGGCGAAGTCGGTGCAGGACAGCGTCGTCGTGGCGAGTCGGTCGACCACGCCCGGCGAGCGCAGGTGGGCCACCCGGTCGGCGAACGACTTGCGGTTGTAGGTGATCCCGCCGTACGGGACGTTGAACTCGCCGCGGCGGTTGAAGCGGAACATCGAGGCGTAGGCAAACTCGCGCAGGAACAGGAATCGGCACGCCTGCGCCGCCGACACCTCCCCGGCGAGGCGGCCGTCGTTGTAGGCGGTCCGCACCGCGGTGTACACGGCGGCCCGCACCGCGCCCTCGAGGTTGCGGTCGACGTCCGCGTCGGGCAGCGCCCGACCCCGGCGCCGCTCCCCCGCCCGCATCCGCCCCAGCTTGGCGGCGACGTGCGCCACCAGCCCCGCGTCCAGCAGCGCGGCGAGCCCGGGCCAGCTGGCCGGCACCGACGACACCGCGGCGACCGAGAGCGGCGTGAGCCGGCCGACAGCGGCCGTGGCGACCGCGTCCGGGGGAAGGTCGGCGTGGGCGCGGAACCACGCGGCCACCTCGGCCCCGTGCCGAGCGACGAGCCCCTCGATCGCGTCCCAGAACCCCGCGAGGGCGTCCGCCCCGGCGAGGAAGGACGGGTCGGAGGACTGCACCCGCCGGTACAGGTCGACGAGGTCGGCGGAGGCATCGTTGACGGCGGCCGGGACCGTGGCCGGGACGGCGAACAGCAGCGCGCCACCGCCGACGAAGGGGTCGAGCAGCCGGTCGAACCGTGGCGGCAGTGCCTCGAGGATGGCGGGCAGCTCCCGGGACTTGCCGCCGGGCCACTTCAGCAGCGGTGCCACACGACCCTCCCACGGCGCTGGCGGCAGGCTAGGTGGCCGAGGTGCCCATCCCGGCGAGGTCGTCCCGACGCGTCGTGTCGAGGAGGTCCAGGACCCGGCCCGCGTGGTGTGCCCGGGCCTCCCCGGTCAGCCAGACCGCCACCTCCCCGCGGTCCAGCGGCGCGCCGGTCGCCGGTTCGCGGCCGTACCCGTCGGCATCGACGACGACCGCGACCACGTACATGGTCGTGGCGTTGTCGCCGGCGTGCAGCAGCCACACGTCCCCGCCCGGGGTCTGCTGCCGCTCGAGCTCGGTGACAATGCGCCTGTCGCCGGGCAGGGGCTCGCGGCTGACCGTGCCTGCGAGCTGGTCGGCGACCGTCCGGGCCGAGGTGCCCGGGACGACCCACGTGGAGGGCGGGTCGGTGCACGGCGACTCGACGGTGCGGTGGGACGCCGTCGGCGCGAGGCTCGTGGGGGACCCCGTGGCCGGGACGCAGTCGACCCGTCGGGCGTCGTCCTGACCGTCGAGCGCCTCGACGGCGCGCGCGTGGACGTGTTCGCGGACCTCGGAGCCGAAGAGCGGGCGTGTCGGCGTCGCCACGACCACCACCACCGCCAGCCCGACCGCGACGAGGCCGACCCAGCGCCACGCCAGCACCCCGACGGCATCCGTCGGTGGTCCGACGATGCGCACGAACCCGGCGTGCTCGGCCGGGCTGCGCCCGCTCGCCGTCGGCACCCAGGCGGCCGCCGCCAGCAGCACGCCGAGGGCGACGACCAGCATCGCCGCGGGGCGTGCCCAGTACTCGGGCTCGCCGGCCAGCCCGACGCCGGCGCCGGCGAGGGACCCGCCCGCGAGCAGCACGCCGTGGCGCACCAGGGCGCTCCAGAGGCCGAGGCCGGCACCGACGGGCGCGTCCACGCCCAGCCGGCGTTGCTGCAGGCCAGTGGCGCGCATGCCCAGCGTGGCTCCACGAGCCCCACCCCACAGGACGAGGGCCAGCCATGCACCGGCCGCCCCGACGACCCCGACCGCCAGCCCGAGCAGGGCCCAGCCGAGCCCGTCCCACCCGTCGGCGCGGTCGGCCGCCACGAACAGCGGCGACGCCAGGACGGTACCCACGAGGGCGGGCACGGCGAGGTCGATCCCGTCGGCGAGGGTCCGACGGCCAATCGGCGCGGGCCCCACCGTCGACGCGGCGGGCGGAGCAGGCGAGGCGGGGGTCGTCGTCATGGCCCCATCCTCGCCCAGGGAGCCCGCGCGATCGTCAGGGATGTCCCGGAGGCGTCACGCGTCGGACGCGGCCATGTCGGCGACCGTGGTGACGGTCCGCCAGTTGCGTGCGGTGCCCTCGACCCCGAGGACGCGGCTGATCCGGTCGAGCGTCAGCCGGCTGGCGTGCGAGGACACGGCGTACGCCACGAAGACCTCGCGTCCGACGAGCGCCACCCGGTCGGGGGACGCCTCGATCGCGTGCAGGCGGTCGACGGACTCCTCGTCGGGCTCGTCGGCGAGGAACACCACATGGGTCAGCTGCGGGTCCGGGGACGGGAACGGCATGGCCCCGACCACGTTGGCCATGTCCTCGGCCGAGCGCGCCACCACCGGCACCAGGAGATCGAGGTCGGTGGCCAGCACCTCGGCGAGGTGGTTCGCGACGCCGCGCTCGGAGCGGTGCCGGGTCCGGACGACGACGTTCCCGCTCTGCAGGTGCGTGCGCACGTCGACGTGCCCGCGCCGCTGCAGCGCGTCGCGCAGGTCGGGCATGGACACCCGGTTGTGGGGCCCGAGGTTGATCCCTCGGATCAGGCAGGCCCAGGTCGGCACGAGGACTCCTCGGCGGGTCGGGGGGAGCCGGTCACGGTCGCGGATCAGACTAGGGTCCGCGCCGCCGTGGCCGAGGAGGTCGTTCGTGTCCCAGGAGCCGCCGGTGGCACCGGACACCACCGACCCGCGGCGCCAGGCGCTGGGGCGGCTGGCCGACGTCCTGGACTCGCGCTTCCGGATCCCCGGGACCAACCAGACCTTCGGGGTGGACGCGATCCTCGGCATCGTCCCGGTCGGTGGCGACGTCGCGGGGCTGCTGGCCTCCGCCGCCGTGGTGGGTCGGGCGGTGCAGATCGGGGCCCGCGGCTGGACGCTCGTGCTGATGCTCGTCAACGTCGCCCTCGACGCGACGGTCGGCAGCGTGCCGGTGCTGGGGACGGTCTTCGACGTCGTCTACAAGGCGAACAACCGCAACGTCCGGCTGCTGGAGGCGCACCTGGCCGACGCCGAGGCAACCCGCGGGCACGCCCGTCGCGCCGTGGGTCGGTCCCTGGGGGCGGTCGCCCTCGTCACGGTCGGCATCGCCACCGTGCTGGTGGTCGGTGCCGTGTTCCTCCTGCGCGCACTGTTCTGACCACGCACCGCACCCGGGCCGCCATCCCCCTACCGTCGCGCTGTCCGCCGCCGTCTGGTCGAGGAGGCATCCGTGGCGCGCGACGAGGTGCGAGCCGCCGAGCTGTCGGGCCGGGACCCGTACAAGCTGCTGGTCGGCTCCGTGGTCCCGCGGGCCATCGCCTGGGCGTCCACGCTGTCGGCGGACGGGGTGGCGAACATCGCCCCGTTCAGCTTCTTCACGGTCGCGTCGGCCAACCCGCCGACGCTGTGCCTCGCGATCGCGCCGTCCCACCGGGAGGGGGTCCCCGTCAAGGACACGCTCGCCAACGTCCGTGCCTCGGGCGAGCTGGTGGTCAACATCGCGCGGACCGACCTGCTCGAGCAGCTCAACGTCACCGCGTCGACGCTGCCACCGGACGTCAGCGAGTTCGACGCCGCCGGCCTGACGCCGGAACCGGCGACGCTCGTGGCGCCACCGCGCATCGCCGAGGCACCGATCGCCATGGAGTGCCGGCTCGACCGCGTCGTCGACGACATCGGCGACTACGCGCTGGTGATCGCCCGGGTGCTGCTGTGGCGCTTCGAGGACGGCCTGCGCGACGGCACCTACGTCGACATGCAGCGCCTGCGCCCGCTGGGGCGGCTGGCCGGCCCGCGCTTCGCGACCAACCTCGACGTCGTCGAGTTGGCACCACCCCCGCCGGACGAGATCCTCGCCGGCGAGTGACCGCGGTCCGCGTCAGGCGTGCCCGTACTTCTCGGCGATGCCGATGAGCACCACGGCCACGATGACGGCGACGACGAAGCCGATGACGTTCAGCTCCATGACGTCGCCGGTGCCGAGCAGGTTGGCGACGACACCGCCGACGATCGAACCGAGGACCCCGAGCACGAGCGTCGCCAGCAGGCTGAGGTCCTGGGGACCCCGCTTGAGCAGCCGCGCGAGTGCGCCGATGACCAGCCCGGCGATGAGGAACCCGACGATACCCACGTGTGTCCTCCCGTTCCATGGACCACCGAGACGCTAGCCCTCCGTCATGTCGTGCGGGAGGGATTCCGTCCCGCGGGTCTCGGGCAGGCCGAGCAGCGGCAGCGCACCGAGTGCGACCACGACGCCGAGGATCCTCGCCGCGCCGGCGAATCCCCCCGTGACGTCGGCGAGCATCCCGAAGGCCGCCAGCCCCGCGACCGCACCGGCGACGCCCGCCGCGGTCACCCAGCCGGCGACCGTGGAGCGCACCGGCGTCGGGAACGCCTCGGCGGCCAGTGCCGCCGCGGGGGTGCCGAAGGTCGCGGCGGTCGTGATGGCCAGCAGGTAGCCGACCTGCAGCCACCCCAGCACACCGCTGTAGGCGACCGCCAGCGAGATCGCCGTGGCCACGAGGGACACCGCACAGGTCGGCCGGCGTCCGACCCGATCACCGAGCCAGCGTCCCAGCAGCAGCCCGCTCAGGCCCGCCGGGCCGGCGGCCAGCACCAGCACCGCGGTCGTGGCCGTGCTCGCGCCGAGGACCTCCTCGGCATAGACGATCATGAACGTGAACCCGGGGCCGGTGGCCAGCGACAGTGCGCCGGTCATCAGCAGCAGCAGGGCCAGCCGTACCCGCAGCGGGCGGGGCACGACACCCGGCACGGCGGTGGCCACGGGGGCGGCGGCGCGGCGCCACACGGCGGGTTCCCGCAGTCGCCTGGCCAACCACGGGACGACCACCAGCGGCAGCGCGATGAGGGCGAGCACCACGCGGAAGGACACGTCGGGGGCGAGCGCGCGGAGCAACGGCACCACCCCCGCACCGAGGCCGTAGGCGGCCCCGACCGAGGCCAGGGCCCACGAGCGGTGTCGAGCGCCGGTCTCCTCGGCGGCCACGACGCCCGACACCGCGTTCACGGTCGACAGGAAGGGGCGGGCCAGCGCCACGATGGCCACCCACCACCAGAACGTCGGCGAGAACGCCGCCACCGCCATCAACGCGAGACCCACCGAGACGACCGCCAGGAGCGTCTGCCTCCGACCGTGGCGGTCGGCCAGCGCGGCCGCGGGCAGGGCCGCGAGCGAGGCCACCCGGATCACCGCCAGCGCGATCCCCAGGGTGGTGCCCGTCAGCCCGACCTGGGCAGCCACACCGTCGCCGGTGCCCGGCTCGCCGAAGGCGCGGGCGACGTCGCCGACGAGGGCGGTGACCGCGAAGGCCGCCGCGCCGCTGGCGACCGACGCGCCCACGACGGTCCACAGCGACGGGGTGATCCACCCCAGCGCGCGGGTGCGCAGGCCGGGATCGGTGGAGGTGGACGGGTCGGCCGTCGGGCGATCCTTGTCGTGCATCAGGCCGGCACGGTAGGCGGGACGGGTCGGCGGACTGGCCCCGCGGCCCACCGCTGCGGCATCCTGCCCCGGCCCCCGGTCGATCGGTGCCCCGGACGTGCTCGCCCTCGTGGTCGTGCTGGTGCTGCTGGCGGTGACCCTGTGGAGCGTCTCGATCGGTGCGCTGCGGGACGTCCGGCGGGAGGAGGGGCGGGACCTGTCGGCGGCCTGTCCTGCCTGGGTTCCGCTGGCCCGCGACGACGGCCGCGTGTACCGCTGCGGGGTGCCGCTGCCGGCTGGCCGGGACTGGTGCGGCACCCACGCCTCGCCCCGGGCCCGCATCGAGCCCGGCCCCGACGTCGAGCGCGTCGACGCGACCCGCCAGTGGGCGGACGCCCGCGCCAAGATGCGCTGGGGCGTGCCGGTCGCCACCGGTGCGCTCCTGCTCACCGTCGTGCTCGTCGCGGTGCTGCTCTGACCCACGTGCCGACACGCGGCCGGCCGATCCGGCAGGATGCTCGCCGACCCCACCGCACCCGGAGGCCCCCGTGGCACGACTGCCGCTGACCGACGCCGCCTGGCTCCTGCTGGAGAACCGCGAACGCCCGATGCACGTCGGCGGCCTGCAGCTGTTCACGCGGCCGGCCGACGCGCCGCCGGACTGGCTGCAGCAGGTCGCGGTCGAGGCGATGCGCCACGACCAGCCGCGACCGCCGTTCGACCTCGTGCTCAAGGAGCCGTACGGCCGCTTCGGCACGTTCGCGTTCGAGCACGACGACGTCGAGATCGCCTACCACGTCCGCCACCTCGCCCTCCCGGCACCGGGACGGATCCGTGAGCTGCTGAGCTTCTGCTCGAACGTCCACGCGCAGACGCTGGACCGCCACCGGCCCCTGTGGGAGCTCTACCTCATCGAGGGAATCGAGGGTGACCGCGTCGCCGTGTTCACCAAGATCCACCACTCGCTGCTGGACGGCGTGGCGGCGATGCGCCAGGTGCTCCGGGCCTTCACCGAGGACCCCGACGACCGCTCCGTCCCGCCGCCCTGGGCGATGCGCCCCGAGGACGAGCCGGACCGGGCGACCCTG
Source organism: uncultured Actinomycetota bacterium (assembly GCA_964505365.1). Lineage (GTDB taxonomy): Bacteria > Actinomycetota > Nitriliruptoria > Nitriliruptorales > Nitriliruptoraceae > CAWCLK01. Next base: position 315 of record CAZDIF010000003.1, on the reverse strand, counting down.
CGGCCCCCGGCGACATCCCCGCGCGGGCGCCTCGAACTGGTCCGCGACGGCATGGCTGCCGTCGCCGGCGCCGGACGAGCCCTGCGCGACCAGTACCGGCAGTCGCGTGCCAGCGAGGCCGAGGTGGTCCCGTGGCAGGCGCCCCGGACCATGCTGAACGTGCCGCTGACCGCGACGCGGCGGTTCGTCGCGCAGGACTACCACCTCGACCGCCTGCGGGCGGTCGCCGCCGCCACGGGCTCGACGATCAACGACGTCGCCCTGGCGATGTGCAGCGGCGCGCTCCGCGCCTACCTGCAGCAGCACGACGGCCTG
>CAZDIF010000002.1:0-30411 GCA_964505365.1 uncultured Actinomycetota bacterium | reverse complement strand
ACGGGGACGCGGTGGACGGTGTTGACGGCGTAGCCCCCGAGGTTCCAGCGATGGTCGAGGGGTTGGGTCTGGCCGTCGGCGTCCGTGGCCCGGCAGCAGAGCTCGTGCTCGCCGGGCCGGGCATCCCAGGTCCACCGCCAGCCCGTCCAGGCGTGGTCTCCGACCGGTGCCTCCAGGTCGGCGTCGTGCCACGTGCCGCCACCGTCCGTGCTGACCTCGACCCGGGCGATCGGTGCCGTCCCGGACCAGGCCCGGCCACGCACCTCGCAGGTCCCGGCCTCCATCACTCGGCGCCGCGTGAGGAAGTCCGGGATGCCGGGCGGGACCATCAGCGACCGCACGACCATGCGCTGGACGGGGTGGCCGGGGTCGGACCTGTCGGTCCGGAAGCGGTAGGCGGTGGCCTGCTGGTAGCCGTCGAACGGCCGGTCGACGGCCTCGATCGTGGTGAGCCACTTCACGCTGGCCATCCCGTACCAGCCCGGCACGACCAACCGCAGCGGCGCCCCGTGCTGGGGTGGCAGCGGCTGGCCGTTCAGCTCGTAGGCCAGCAACACCTCGCCACGGGTGGCGTCGGCGACGCTGAGCGAGCGCTGGTAGTGCTGCTCGATCCCACCCTCGACGCCCCGGTCGGCACCCGTGAACACGACCTCGACCGCGTCCGCGCCGACCCCGGCCTCGTCCAGGACGTCGGCGAGGGGCACGCCGGTCCACTCCGCGGTGCCGACCGCCTCGTGGAGCCACGGCTGGCTGATGGCTCGTGGCTGCAGTCGAGCCCGGCCGTTGCCGGCGCACTCCAGCGTGACCGGGACCGTGACCGCATCGCGGCGGCGCAGGTCCTCCAGCGACAGCTCCAGCGCCGTGTCGACCAGGCCGCCGACCGTCAGCCGCCACTCGGACGGATCGACGGCGGGGATGTCGTAGTGCACCAGCAGGTAGTGCAGCCCGACGGGGGTGAGGTCGTAGCGCAGCGCCTCCAACGGCATCCCGTGGTTGCGGGTCGCCAGCTGCAGCTCCTCGACCGTCAGCTCCGGGTCCCCCACCGTCGTCCCCGGGTCGATCGACGATGCCATCGTGACCTCCGTTCGCCCCTGGAGGGCCCTACAGTAGGTCGCGACAGGGGTCGTGGTCGAGGGAGGTTGACGATGGCTGCCGTCGTGTGGGCCGGTCGGGCGCCGGAGGTCGGCGACGTGGCCGAGCGCGAGCGCACCGTCGAGGCGGCCGACATCGAGCGGTTCACGGCGATCTCGGGCGACCGCAATCCCCTGCACTACGACGAGGAGGCGGCGGCCGCGAGCCGCTTCGGCGAGATCGTCGTCCAGGGCGGGGTCACCACGGCGATCCTCAACGCGGTCGTGGCCGAGGACCTGCCCGGGCCGGGCAGCGTGTTCCTCAACGTCTCGTGGGACTTCCGGGCCCCGGTCCGGCCGGGTGACACGATCACCGGGCGGGTCGAGGTCACCGAGGTGCGCCACGACAAGCCCATCACCCGCCTCAAGACCACCGTCACCCGCCAGGACGGCGTGGTCGCCGTCGAGGGCACCGCCGTGTGTTACACGGTTCCCCTCACCCCAACGGCACCGTGAGCCCAGAGCCCGTCGGCTGTGCGGTCCGGTTGACCATGCTGAACCCAGCCGCACACTCGACGTGTTCCACCGAGGGCGCGTATCACGCCGTGGAACCGCGTACTCTGCTTTCCACGGAGCCTTCGGGGGAAGGGGACGGCCGATGCTCCCGAACGGTGTGGAGACCCGGTTCGTCCGCCTGGCCGGCGACCGCTGGGTCGACCCGGCGACGGTCGAACAGCTGCCGTACGAGGCCGTCGTGGTCGTCGAGGGCGATGCCTACTGGGTCGTGACCAGGACCGAGCTGCTCGGGCTCCTCGGCTCCGGCGGTGAACCCAGCAGGCTCGCCGACCTGCTGTCCGGCCTGCCGCCTGCCGCGGTGCGCCCGGCCACCGCGACCAACCTGGAACCCGTGGGAACCGGAACCCGGGTGGTGGTCACCGAGGACTCGGACGTGGTGGGGGTCGTCATCGACGCACCACCCGAGGCCCCAGCCCCACCGCCGGCGGCAGCCCGTTCGCGCGCCGGGCCCCTGCGGCGCGCCGCACGCCGACTGGGCGAACGCCGGGGCGGGGCCCCGCGGCGGACCCGGACGGCACGCCCCGAGCCCGCCGCCACCCCCCAGGACCTCCCCACCGACGCCGCCGGCACCGAGGACGACACCGAGGAGCCCTGGTACCTGGAGACCCACTTCCCGCGGGAGGTGACGGTCGGCAGCACCACGTCCCTGCTCGTCGAGCTCAACCGGGAGGCAGAAGCCGACACCGACACGTCGGGGCTCCCGGTGGACCTGGCGCCCGGCACCGAGGTGGGGGTGGTGGTGCAGGCCAAGGAGGGCTTCGCGGTCGACGGGCCGGCCGAGGGCCGGCTGGTGGCCACGCCCGACTCGCTGCCCCTGCGCTTCCAGCTCCGGGCCACCGCCGAGGGAGCCGGCACGGTCCGGGTGCTGTTCTTCGTGGACGCCACCGCCCTCGGGGCCATCACCCTCCGGCCCGCCATCCTCCCCGCTGACGACTGGGCCGCGGACGCGCCGGTGGCCTCCACGGAGGTCGTCTCGGCCCTCTCGGTGGGTGCGGCCCGCCCCGACCTCGAGCTGCTGGTGCTGGAGGAGGCCTCCACCGGCAACCCGACCTACTCGATCCGGGTCACGGCCGCCGACGAGGCCCTGGGGATCCACCTGCAGGAGTTCGGACCCGTCGAGCTCCACACGGACGCCCGCCGCTACTTCACCGAGCAGTTCGCCGACATCGAGGGGCTCGACCTGGCCAGCACGCAGGACCGGGACCGGGCCCAGGCCCTCCTGCGGTCGAAGGGCAACCACCTGTTCTCGACGCTGCTGCCGCCCCAGCTGCAGGACCGGTTGTGGGAGATCCGGGACCGCATCGTCCGGGTCCGCATCGATTCCGAGGAACCCCACATCCCGTGGGAGCTCATCCGGCTCTCGGGTCCCGGCGAGGACGGGCAGGTGGTCGAGGGCAAGTTCCTGTGCGAGTACGAGCTGACCCGCTGGATCCCCGGCTTCGGGCTCCACTCCCAGCTGACCCTGGGCGACTTCGGGGTGGTGGTCCCCGACGACGCGGGGCTGGAGGGCGCCGGGGAGGAGAAGACCTTCCTCACCGGGCTGGCCGGCGACGACCGACGGGTGACGGCGATCCCACCGTCGTTCGAGGACCTGATGGACGCCCTCGCCGCCGGCCGCCACGACGTGTGGCACTTCTCCGGGCACGGCGCCGTGCGCGACGACCAGGACCCCAACCGGGCGGCGATGGAGCTGGGCGACGGCCACCGCTTCACCCCCGAGCAGATCAGCGGCACCCAGGCGAACCTCGGGCGGACACGCCCGCTGGTGTTCTTCAACGGGTGCCGGCTCGGCCGGGCCGGCATGTCGCTGACCGGGCTCGGCGGCTGGGCCGCCCGGTTCCTCGACGTCGGGGCGGCGGTGTTCGTGGGCGCGATGTGGAACGTGCACGACCACCCCGCCCGTGACTTCTCCCGGACCTTCTACACCGGGCTGCTGGAGGGCGACACCGTCGGGGCCGCCACGCGCAAGGCCCGGGATGCGATCCGGCAGTACGGGGACGCGACCTGGCTGGCCTACACGGTGTACGGCCACCCGTCGGCCGCACGAACGACGGCAGGTGCATGATGGCAAAGCTTCCGATGGGCGACGTGGTGGTGGTCCTGCCGGGCATCCTCGGCAGTGCGCTGGCGAAGGACGGCCGCGCGGTGTGGGACATGAGCGCCGGGGCCGCGCTGCGGGCGCTGGTCACCCTGGGACGGTCGGTGACGGACCTCGCCATCGACGGGGACGACCCGGCCGCCGACGACCTGGGCGACGGGGTGGAGGCCGTGCGGCTGATGCCGGACCTCCACCTGATCCCGGGCCTGTGGAAGATCGACGGCTACGGCGCCATCACCCGGCGGCTGCGCAAGCAGTTCGACCTCCAGCCCGGGGAGAACTACTTCGAGTTCCCGTACGACTGGCGGCGGGACAACCGGGTGGCCGCCCGGCGGCTGCGCCGCCAGAGCCACGACTGGCTCGGCCGGTGGCGCCGCGCCAGCGGCAACGACGACGCACGGCTGGTGCTGCTGGCCCACTCGATGGGCGGCCTGGTCGCCCGCGCCTTCCTCGAGCTGGAGGAGGGCTGGCGGGACACCCGCACCCTGGTCACCTTCGGGACGCCGTTCCGCGGCTCGCTCAACGCGGTCGACTTCATCGCCAACGGGATGAGCAAGAAGCTCGGGCCGCTGACCCTCATCGACCTCGGCGACCTGCTGCGCTCGTTCACCTCGGTGCACCAGCTGCTGCCCATCTACCCGTGCATCGACGACGGGTCCGGCGAGCTGCGACGGCCGGCGGAGGCAACGGGCATCCCGCACCTGGACGTCGGGCGGGCCGCCGAGGCCCTGGCCTTCCACCGCGCCATCGAGGCGGCGGTGGCCGAGCACCGCACCGACGACGCCTACACCGACCACGGGTACCGGATCGAGGCGGTCGTGGGGACCGACCAGCCAACGACCAACTCGGCCCGCGTGGAGGACGGCAGGCTCGTCCCCTCCCCGTCCATCGAGGGCGACCGCATCCTGGGGGACGGGACCGTGCCCCGCCCCTCGGCCCATCCGCAGGAGTCCGACGACGCCGCCGACGCCGTGTTCTCCGGCCAGATCCACGCCTCCATCCAGAACGAGGACGGCGTCCTCGACCATGTCGCGGGCCTGATGACGGCGACCGGCCTCGACCTGGGGCGGTTCCGCAAGCCCGGCCTGCGGATCGGCATGGCCACCGACGACGTCTGGGAGGCCGACGCCGGCGCCGAGGTGGTCCTGGAGACCAACGAACCCGCCGCGGCGATCGAGGTCGTCGTCACCGACGCGGGGACCGGGTCGGAGGTGGCCCGGGTCGCGGACAGCGGCACCGGCCGGGAGCGAACCGTCGAGGTACCCGGGGTCCCCGCCGGGGCCTACCGCCTCACCGCCATCGCCAGCGACGCCTCCGTCACCGACATCGTGCTCGCTGCCGGGGGGACACCACCATGACGCCGCGCCACTACGTCGACTTCGACCTCGTGATCGAGCCCGAGGAGGACGGCTTCACCGCCCGCGTGGTGGACTCCCCGGCCGGCCAGGCGACGCGCCGCTTCGACCTCCCCTTCACCGACGTGGGGCTGGAGAACTTCGTCCTGAAGCTGGGCCACAGCCGCACCGCCACCCGCCGCGCCCGCGTCACCCGACGGGACACCGCCCGCAAGTTCGGGACCGAGCTCTACAAGGCCGTGTTCGACGACGAGGTGGAGGTGTGCTTCCGGGTCAGCCTGGAGGAGGCACTGCGGAACCAGCAGGGACTGCGGATCCGCCTGCGCACCGAGGAGGCGACCTCGCTGGCGGAGATCCCCTGGGAGTACATGTACTCGGAGGGGCTGGGCCGGTTCGTCGCCATGTCCACGGACACGCCGCTGGTTCGTTACCTCGAACTGCCCGCCGGCTCGGCACCCCTGGCCGTGGACCCGCCGTTGCGTGTGCTGGTGATGGTGGCCAGCCCCGACGACCTCGACCCGCTGGACGTCGACCGGGAGGTGGCGTTGCTGCGCCAGGCCACCGCCGACCTGGCCGCCACCGGGGCGGTGGAGCTGGAGGTCGCGCCCACGGCGGACCTGCGGACCCTGCAGCGGCTGCTCCGGACCTCGCAGTACCACGTGTTCCACTTCATCGGCCACGGCGTCTTCGACCGGGGCGACGGGCTGCTGATGCTGCAGGACGAGACCGGCCGGTCCCAGCCCGTCAGCGGGCTCGACCTGGGGGTCCTCCTCCACGACCACCACAGCCTGCGGCTGGCCGTCCTGAACGCCTGCGAGGGCGCCCGGGGAACGGTCGAGGATCCCGTGGGGGGCGTGGCCCAGACCCTCATCCGGCAGGGGCTGCCGGCCGCGGTGGCCATGCAGTTCGAGATCACCGACGAGGCCGCGCTCGTGTTCGCCCACGAGTTCTACCTCGCCATCGCCGACGGCTACCCCATCGACGCCGCCACCGCCGAGGCCCGCAAGGCGATCTTCGCCTCCGGCAACGACGTGGAGTGGGGCACCCCCGTCCTCCACCTGCGGGCCAGCGACGGGCGGGTCTTCGACGTCCAGCGGCGAGCGACCGTCCGGCCCCAGGTCGACGAGGCGCGGGAGGGGGCCACCGGCCTGCTGACGGAACGCCGCTTCGACGAGGCCGCGGCCGCCTGGGAGCAGATCGCGGAGGCGGCACCGGAGGACGAGACGGCCCACCTCATGCTGGAGCGGGCCCGGAACGGGGCGTGGGCGGCCAGCCTGTACGGGGACGTGGCCGGCATGATCGCCGACGGCCGGCCGCAGGACGCCGTGGCGATGCTGGGGCGGGTGGCGGAGCTCGACCCGGACCACGGCGACCCCGACCACCTCGAGGAGCAGGCCCGTACGGCCATCGCCCACGAGGCCGAACGGCAGGAGCAGGCCCGCCAGCAGGCCGAACGGCGCGAGCGGGAACAGCGGGAGGCCGAGGAGCGGGCCCGCCAGCCGGCACCGACGCCCACGCCGGCCCCGCCCGCGCCGGCCCCGCCCACGGAGGAGCCGGATGGACGCAGCCGAGCGAGCTCCCTGCGCTGGCTGGCCCTGGTCGCGGTGGGGGTCGTGGTGGCGCTCGTGGCGGTCGCCACCCTGGGCGACGGCGACGGCGACGGCGACGGCGTCGGCGTCGAGGTCGTCGATGTGAACGATGGCGACGGTGGCGGTGGCGACGGCGCGCTGGTGGCCGTTCCGGTGTCCGGTATCAGCATCGACGGGAGCTTCGACGACTGGCCGATCGCCGACCCCGTGGCCGTCTCCGACCGCACGGTCTTCCCGGAGCCGGGGGCCGGCAGCGACATCGGGGCCGAGTGGTTGCTCGGATGGGACCAGGACGCCCTGTACCTGGCGGCCGACGTCACCGATCCCTCGATCGACCCGGGGACGCACGACCGCCCCGACCAGCTCTTCCGGGGCGACTCGGTCCACTTCGAGTTCGGGCCAGACCCCACGGGCGCCGGTTCGGTGCGGGACGGGGTCGACCGCCACGTCATGCTCGCGCCCTTCCAACCCGAGGATCCCGTGGTCCTGCCCGCCGTCAACCCGGTCCGCGGCGGAGCGTTCGTGTCGGGCGGGGTGGAGCCGGCCATCGAGGCAGCGACGGTCTTCACCGGGAACGGCTACGTGATCGAGGCACGTGTCCCCTGGGGTGTGCTCGGACTGGACGGCCCGCCGGCCGGGGCCTTCGGGCTCAACCTCAACGTCAGCGACGCGGACGGCGGCTCCAGCCTGGAGACCATGGTCAGCACGAACCCCGACCGCACCGGCGAGAACCAGGCTCGCCCGGACACCTGGCAGCGCGGACGCCTGGACGGGAGGTAGGGGTACCCGAGGCCATCCGCGCGGCGTGCCGTCGCGTCGTCGCCGAGCAACGGCCTCGGCCCGTGGATGCTTTGCCACCGTCACTCTCCGTCACCACCACGTCACGGAATGTTGTGCGTTGCCCGTCGACAGCTGTGCGGGCACCGACCATGCAGCGGCTGGGCCATTGACGGCGCGGAGCGCCCCGCGTTGAGTCGTCTGCGGGGGCTTCACCATCACGGGACCGGTGAGGTCGTGTGGGGACGTTGCACACGGGAACGCCACGTGGCGGGCCACCAGGGGGCCGCATCATGCTCAAGATCGACTTGTTGCCCGTCTTCAGGTTGCATCGGGACGGCGCGGACCTCGAGGTGCCGGCGGCCGGTCAACGGTTGCTCGCCTTCCTCGCGATGCACGGCCACCACGCCGTCAGCCGGCTGCATACGGCCGGCACGCTGTGGCCGGACACGACCGATGGCAGGGCCGCGGCAAACCTGCGGTCCAGCCTGTGGCGCACCCGGCGCCAGGTCAGCGGTGCCATCGTGGCCACGGGCGACAGCCTGCGGCTCACCGATGACGTGGCCGTCGATGTCGTCGCCTTCCTCGACGCCGCGAGACATCGAGGCGCCGAGGCGTCCACCTCGGACCTGCAGGCCCGGGTGGATGCGTTCTCGTCGGAGCTGCTCGAGGACTGGTACGACGGGTGGCTGGACGACCACCGGGAGCGATGGCGGCTGACGCGGCTGTGCGCCCTCGAGAGGATCGCACTGGAGGCCACCGAGTGCGGCCGGTATGCCGTCGCGGTCGAGGCCGCCTTCGCCGCGATCGAGGCCGAACCGCTGCGCGAGACGGCCCACGCGGCGATGATCGAGGCGCACCTGGCCGTCGGCAACCTCGCCGAGGCAGCGCGGCACTACGACACGTATGCGGCGACGCTCGCCGACGAACTGGGCCTGCGGCCCTCCCCGCGCCTTCGGGCCCGGCTCCACGATGTGCTGGCGGCGGGGGCCGTGACGTCACGGTGACGATCCCGTAGGCCGTCCGTGGCAGCGTCGGGGCCATGACACGGTCCGCCCCTGCACCGCCCCGGCAGCTGCGCGTGACGACCTGGCAACACGACGACGACCTGCTCATCGTGCTGACCGAGCCGTCGCCGCTCGGCGGGCCGGCCGACACGACCCACCTGCTCACCACGTCCATCGACGAGGCGGTGGAGTTTCTCCGCGGGTGGCTCGCCCACCGTGTCGGGTGACGTGTCCGTGACGGCACGGAGACGGCGCCGCGTCAAGGTGCAGGTGTCGGGGCCCACGCTCCTTCCCGAACGACGAGAGAAGAGTCGACCATGCCGGTGCAGACCAGCCATCCGGGCGTGTACATCCAGGAACTGCCATCCGGTGACCGGACGATCGGTGCCGTGTCGACCGCGGTGACGGCGTTCGTCGGCGCGACGCGCCGCGGCCCCACCGACGACCCGACGCGGATCACCAGCATGGCGGCCTTCCGCCGTCATTTCGGTGGCCTGTGGGACGAGGACCATGCGCTGCCGCATGCGGTCTCCCACTTCTTCACCAATGGCGGCACGGAGGCGGTCATCGTGCGTGTCGCCGCCGACGGGGCCACGGCCGCCACCGCCGACCTCGACAACGACGACCCGACCACGGTGCTGCAGCTCACCGCCAACGGCGAGGGCGGCTGGGCCGAGGTGGTCGGCGGCACCGGCCTCCGGGCCGTCGTCACCCATGACGACACGTCCAACCCGGACGACCTGTTCACGCTGCGGCTGCAGCTCCGGGAGGTCGACGCGAACACCGGCGAGGCGTCCCTGATCGCCGAGGAGACCCACCGCGACCTGTCCATGTCGCCGTCGCACCACCGCTACGCCCTCACCGTGCTCGCCCGGTCCGACCTCGTCGATGTCGCTGAACCCGGCGGGCTCGCGAGCACCGACCAGGGATCGTCGGAGGGGAGCGACGACAGCTTCACCGGGACCATGACCGACACGAGCGTCGTGGCCATGCCTGCCGGCGTCTCCACGCTCCGGGTGGCGGTGGACGGCGGGCCGCCAGCCGACCTGGTCCTGTTCAGTGGTGTCGCCGGCTCGCGGAGCAAGGCACAGGTCCGCGACGAGGTCGACGCCCAGCTGGCCGCCGCCGGGCTGGCCGCCACTGCCTCGTTCTCCGGCGACCACCTGACGATCACGTCCACCTCCACGGGGCGAGACTCGCGGGTCACGGTGGTCCCGGCCCCGACCAACGACGCCGCCGAGTTCTTCGGCCTCGGCCTGGCGTTCGGTGGCACCGAGACGTCGGGGGCCGCGTCGTTGCGGCCGGCCACCGGGACCACCCCGTTCAGCGGGGGCGCCGAGGGCGGCACGGCCGCGTCCGGCCAGACGGACGGGATCGTGACGGCCGCGGAGGTCGTGCCCGCCGGAGGCACGGGCGGGGTCTTCGCCCTGTCGTCCCGGCGGTTCCCCCGGTTCAACCTGCTGTGCCTGCCGGACGTGCCCGCGTCGGACCCCGACGACGCCGCCACGGCCCTGCGCAGCCAGGCCCTGTCCCGGGCCCTGTCCTACTGCGCGCAGGAACGGGCGTTCCTGATCGTGGACACGCCGGCCGACTGGCCCGTCGGCCCGCCGAAGCTCGGTGGCCTGACCTCCCGGGGAGAGCACGGCGCGATCTACTACCCCCGGGTCGAGGTCGTCGAGCCCGGCCCCGGTGGGCTGCCGCGGCGGCTGAGCCTGCCCGCCTCCGGGGCCGTCGCCGGGGTGATGGCACGCACCGACACCTCTCGGGGCGTGTGGAAGGCCCCCGCCGGGTTCGACGCCGGACTGGGGGGCATCAGCGGCCTGACCGCACTCACGAACGACGACGTCAGTGGAGTCTGCAACCCCCTCGGCGTCAACGTGCTGCGGAGCTTCCCGGGTGCCGGCACGGTCGTCTGGGGCGCCCGGACGCTGCGGGGCGACGACGCCCTGAGCTCCGAGCACAAGTACATCCCGATCCGTCGCCTGACGAACCTCATCGCCTCCAGCCTCTACATCGGCACGCACTTCGCCGTCTTCGAGCCGAACGACCCGGACCTCTGGGCGCAGCTTCGCTCGGCCGTCACGGCCTTCATGCGCCGGCTCCACCAGCAGGGTGCGTTCCAGGAGTCCGCCCAACGCTCCGAGTCGGACTCGTTCTTCGTGGTCTGCGACGACACCGTCAACACGCCCACGACCATCGCGCTCGGCGAGGTCCACGTCGTCGTGGGGTTCGCGCCCCTCCGCCCGGCCGAGTTCGTGATCGTGACCATCACCCAGATGTCGCAGGCGGAGGAGTGACCCGTGGCCCAGTTCACCGTCAACGCCACCCGGTTCGACCCGTACAAGACGTTCAAGTTCCGGCTCAAGTGGGACGGCCAGTACGTGGCCGGCCTGTCGAAGATGAGCGCCCTCAAGCGCACGACGGAACCCGTCACCCACCGCGACGGGTCCGACCCGTCGCACGAGCGCAAGAGCCCGGGCAAGAGCACCTTCGAGGCCGTGACCCTCGAACGCGGTGTCACCCACGACACGGCGTTCGAGGAGTGGGCCAACCTTGTCCACAGCCTCGACAGCCCGATCTCGCTGGCGCGGTTCCGCAAGGACGTCATCGTCGACGTCTTCAACGAGGCCGACCAGAAGGTGCTGTCCTACCGGCTCCTGCGCTGCTGGGTGTCGGAGTTCCAAGCGCTCCCCGACCTCGATGCCGGGTCGGTGGCCGTCGCCATCGAATCGATCAAGCTCGAGCTCGAGGGATGGGAGCGTGACACGGCGGTGACCGAGCCGCAGGAGACCTGACGGTGCCGCCGGCGCACGCCCTCGTCAGCGACCGGGCCCTCGTGCGCCTCGGCGACCAGGATCGGGAGGTCGACCAGGTGCGCGTCCTCCTCGACGACCTCGGCATCGACCCGTCGACGGTCACCGTCGGGACGGCCGATCGCCTCGTGCTGGCGCAGGCCGAGGCACTGACCGGGCAGCCCCTCGAGTTGACGGCGCCGTGCCCGTGCGGCGCCGTCAACGCCGTGGCCCTGGCCGTCGCGGACCTCCCGGATGCCACGGCAGCCTCCCGGTGGCTGGGCCCCGGCACGGGGCTGCGGGCCACCACCTGGGCCGACCTGCTGGACCTGGGAACCGTGGACGGGGCGTCGGCCCTCCTCCGGCGCTGCACCGTGGGGACACCGCGGCCGGCACCGTCGCCGGGCGACCTCGCGGACCTCGACGACGCCCTGGCGGGCCCGGTCGTGACCACCTGCGTGGACTGCGGCGACGAACTGGAGCTCGACGTGGACCTCGTCACCGAGGCCATGCGTCGCCTCGTCCAGGTCGCCGCCGCGCTGGACCACGAGGTCCACCTGCTCGCCAGCGCGTACGGCTGGGACCTGGCGACGATCGAGGGGCTGCCCCGGCACCGACGGCAGCGCCTGAGCCGGATGGTCGCCGATGCGTGACGGCCCGCCCCCTGCCTCGCTCGCCCGGGTGCTCGCCCGGGCGGGACGGCCAGCCGTCCCGTCGTCGTCGCGCCCGTTCGAGGTCGTCGAGCTCACCGCCCCGCCCGTCGACGCGCCCGACCCGGGCGGTGCGCCGCCCCCCGGCCGCGCCACCCTCGACCCGCTCCGGGACGCACCCCCGGGCACGCGTTCCGAGATGCCGGAGCCGCCCCGCGCCCCGCGGCCGGAGGCACCCCGCCGCCCGGCGCCGCCGGTCACCCGGGTGACGCCCCGCGACCGCGCGGACGACCTCGGCCCGCCCAGCGACGGGCACCCGCTGGGGGAGCCGTCGCCGCCCGCCGCCGCACGACTGCCCGACGTCGAGGTGATCATGGACGCGGCTCCCCGGCCGCGCCCGGCGGTCCCTGCGAACCGCCGCCCGACCGTCGGCACCACGGACGAGCACGGCCACGCCGACCAGCCCGCGGGCCGGCGGATCGACGGGCATGTCGTCGTCGACCGCCCGGGCGAGGCACGGCAGCCGGCCCGCCACGCCGACCCGGCCGCCCCGCTGGACGCCGGCCCGCGGTCCCGGTCCACGCCGCACGGCCCCACGCACCTGCCGGACCCGACGGTCCCTCGGACCACCTCGACGGCGGTCCCCCCGTCGCCCCCCGACGCGCCGCCCGCACCACCCCCCGTCGTGATCGAGCGCATCGACATCACGACGCCACCGGCGACCGGTGGCGCGAGCGATCCCCTCGCGCCGCTGTCCGACCGCCGCCGCGGCCGCACGCACCACCCCCGCCCACAGGCCCGCTGATGGCGACCGTCACCGCGATCCAGGGCGTCGACGAGACGCTGCGCCAGCTGACCACGGACGCGCTGGCCGGCCAGGTCCCGCCCGTGTCGGTGACCCTGGGGCCGGTGGACCGCCCCGACAACCGCGCCCGGGTCAACTGGTTCCTGTACCGGGTGAGCCCCAACCCGGCTTACGCCAACATGGAGCCGCCCGCCACGGGGTGGCACACGGCCCGCGGCCGCCCACCGCTGGCGCTGCAGCTCCACTACCTGCTGACGACGTTCCCCGCGCCGTTCACCACGACCGGGGACGAGGTGCAGTTCGCCCATCGGGCCCTGTCATCGGTGATGCTCGAGCTCCACCAGCACGCCATCGTCGCCGAGGGCGACCCGCGCCTGTCACCGCTGGCCAGCCCGCTCGTCGAGCCCCTGCGGATCACCCCCGATGACATCGACCTCGAGACCGTCACCAAGCTGTTCACCGCCGCCACCCAGCCGCTGCGCCTGTCGGCCGGCTACCGCGTCAGCCTGGTCACCATCGACCCGGTCGAGTCGCACACCGCCGGCCCGCCCGTGCAGCGCCGCAACGTCGCCGTGGCCCCGTCCATGGGGCCCTGGCTGGGTCCGGCCGACCCGGAGCGGGTCGTCGCCGGCACCCCGTTCGCCGTCGCCGCCCGGGACGTGCCCCCACATGCCGTCCTGACGCTGCGGCGCGAGCCGCACGATCCACCCGGGCCAGCGGCCGGGTGGCCCCTCACGGTCGTCGGCCGGACCCCCACCGGGGTGCGCATCCAGGTCGACGAGCCCACGGCCGCACCCGGCGAGCGGATCGTCGACGTCCGCGTGTTCGAGGCGGGCCTGCCCGTCGGGCAGGCCGCCACCCGCATCACGCTGGTCCCTGCGGTCACCGGCCACGCCGGCACCGGCCAGCCGGGCACCGACATCGACCTGGCCACCACGAACGTGGCCGACGACGTGGAGGTCTTCCTCGGCGGCACGGGCGTCGACGCCGCCGACGTCACGTTCCAGTCGCCCACCCAGGTGCGCGTGACCGTCCCGGCGGGCACGGCCTCGGGCCCGCAGCCGATCTCCCTGCGTAGCCGCACGACCGCAGGTCCCGTCTACGACGGACTGGTCGTGCCATGAGGAGCGACGTCGCCACCCGCCCCGCGCGGCTCGACGCCGCGGTGGACCTGTTGGCGCAGGCCGCGCGCGTCCAGCTCGCGCAACTGCACCACGTGTGGCGCCTCGACGGCGCGTCCGACGACGTCGAACGGCTCGTCGCCGGGGTCGGCGCGACCGTGCCGCGCGAGACCATCGCCGGCGACCGCCGGCTGGCGGCCGCACACCGGACGTTCGCGGACGCCGGCCCAGACGCGCTCGCCCGGATCGGCGCGGCCACCGGGGTGTCGCCCGGGGCCGAGGTGCTGGTGGCCGGGGCCTGGGCGGGCGACACGGACCCGCAGCTGGCAACCGTGCTCGGGTGCCTGCACGACGACGGGGCGCGCCGCCACATGACGTGCGCCCTGGCCCGGCGGCTGCTGGGGCCCCTCGGGATCGAGGTGCCCATCGTGCTGGACGCCGCACACCCGCTGGTCGCCCACGGGGTCGTCGTGGGGCCGTGCGGCACGGACGAGCGCGTGGCGCTGACCCCGACCGCGACCGAGCTGCTGGCCGGATGCCGTCCCGGCGTGGAGCTGTCGGCGCCCGCGCCCCCCGCCCGCCACCGGATCGTGGCCGACCGACTGGCCCACCACGTGCAGGTCGCCGACACGCCGGTGCTCGTCCGCGGTCCGATCGGCACGGGGCGCCGCGCCGTGGCGATCGGCGCGATCACCCGTGCGGGCCAGACCCCGGTCCGGGTGTCCCGCCCGCTGGCGGAGGTTGCCCTCGCCGCACGCTGCGGCGACGTGGTCCCGGTGGTCGAGCTCGACGCCGACGTCGACGCGTGGCCCGAGGACGCCGGCTGCGTCGTCGCGGTCGGCACGGTCGACACCCGCCCGCCGGCCGGCGGAGTCCTCGTCGTCGACCTCCCGCCCCCCGACCACGCCCAGCGCACCGTCGCCTGGCGTGACGCCCTGGCGGGGCTCGACCTCGTGGCCGACGACGCCGCCACCGCCCTCGCGTCGCGGTTCGCCTTCACCGAGGGCGACGTGGCCGCCGTCGCGACCACGGTGCGCCACCGGGCCGCGTGGGAACAGCGCCCGGCCACCGCCGACGACGTCTGGGCGGCCGCGCGGGCCCAGCCGCAGCACTCGCTGTCGACCGTCGCGACCCTGATCACGCCGTCGTCCGGACTCGACGACCTCGTCCTTCCCGCCGACGTGCGGGCCCAGCTCGACGAGCTCGTCGCACACGTCCAACGTGACCACGTCGTGATGGAGGACTGGGGGTTCCGGGGACGGCTTCCCCGCGGGCACGGCATCGCCGGGCTGCTGACCGGACCGCCGGGCACCGGCAAGACGACGGCGGCCGAGGCGGTGGCCGCGGCCCTCGACCAGGACCTGTACCGCATCGACCTGTCTCGCGTGGTCTCCAAGTACATCGGCGAGACGGAGAAGAACCTCGCGGTCGCGTTCGCCGAGGCCGAGCGGGCGGGTGCGGTGCTGCTCTTCGACGAGGCCGACGCGCTCTTCGGCCGACGCACCGAGGTCCGCGACGCCCACGACCGCTACGCGAACCTCGAGATCAACTACCTGCTGCAGCGGGTCGAATCGTTCACCGGGCTGGTGCTGCTGGCCAGCAACCGCCGCGAGGCGATGGACGATGCGTTCCTGCGGCGGCTGCGGTTCGTCATCCCGTTCGACCCGCCCGACCGCGGCCGCCGCCGCGAGCTGTGGCGCCGCGCGTTCCCCGGCGAGACGCCCACGGCCGCGCTGGACTGGGACGCCCTGGCGACCCTCGAGCTGACCGGCGGGGACATCAACGCCGCGGCGCTGCGGGCGGCGTTCCTCGCGGCCACGGACGGCGGCCGCGTCACCCCGACCGTCCTGCGGACCGCGCTGCAGCGCGAGTTCGGCCGGTTCGGCCGCGCCTGGCCGGGCCTGGCCCTGGAGGACCGCACGCCATGAGCCACCCCCACGTGACGACGGCGACACCGGCCCGCATCCGGGTCGAGGTCACGACACCCCCCGACCCCGGCCGCCTGCGTGCCGCGCTGGTCGCCCGGTTCGCCGGCCGCCCCTGGCCCGCCGGGGTCGAGGCCGACATCGCCGAGCAGGTCCGGGCGGCCGTGGCCGACCGGGAGGAGGGAGGAACGCCGTGGCCCTGATCGACGGGATGCTGCTGTCGTTCGACGACCCGGTCCTCGGCGTCGTCCCCACGACGATCCCGTTCCAGTACAACCCGCAGCAGGTCACGCGGGTGTTCCGGGCGCGGGGCACCGACAGCGGGCCGTCCAGCCAGGCCGCGGACGGGCCCGCCACCGAGGAGTACTCGCTGACGGTCGAGCTCGACGCGACCGACGGCCTCGAGGTCGAGGGCCCGCTGACGATGGCGCTCGGCGTGTCGCCCCGCCTCGCGGCGCTGGAGCGGCTCATGCAGCCGGTCGACGGCGGCAACCTGCTGGCGGACGCGCTCGGGGCGCTGGGGGTCGGCGGTGCCACCGTGCCGGCCCGGCGGCTGCCGGTCGTGCTGTTCGCGTGGGGCCCCACCCGCATCACCCCCGTGAAGCTGTCGGGCCTGACCATCAACGAGACGTCGTTCGACACGCTGCTCCACCCGATCCACGCGTCGGCGCAGCTGTCGCTGACGGTGCTGCACCTGCGGGACCTGCCCGAGGGCGACGTCGTCGCACGTGCCATGGCCGAGTTCTACACCGCGGCGCGCGACGCCAAGGCCGCGATGGTCCTGCCGCAGGCCATCGAGTGGGCGGTGGCGCCATGACGCCCCGGCAGGCCTCCCGGTACCGCGACCAGCCCACCGTGTCGTTCCGTGTGCCCGGTGACGACGCGGCCCGGCTGCTCGCGCCCCGGGTCGTGCCCGCCGGCCCCACCGGCGGGTCCTACACCGTCCAGCCCGGCGACCGGCTCGACCTGCTCGGACGGGCGGCCACGGGTGACACGACGCGCTGGTGGCTGCTGGCCGACGCCAACCCCTGGTGGGACCCGGCCGCGCTGGAGGTCGCCGGGCGACGGATCGAGCTGCCCCGTGGCTGAGCCGACCGTGTCCCTCACCGTCGACGGCGACGCCGTCGAGCTGACCGCGCTCGGCACCCGCGGCGAGGTCGTGCTCGAGGACACGATCGAGGAGGCCCACGCCGCCAGCCTCACCGCCGACCTCACGGCCGACGCCGCCGGCGAGTGGGCCAGCGTGCTCGACGGCCTCGTCGCCCCGCACGCGCCCGTGCGGGCCACGGTCGACCTCGACGGCACGGCCTACACGTTCGACGGCCTCGCGGTCGAGGCGACCTGGCACATCACGACGACCGGTGCGCCCACCATCGACGTCCGGGCGCTGGACCGCACCGCCGCGATGGACCTCGAGGAGAAGGTCACGGCCTGGCCCGGCGCGTCGGACAGCAGCATCGCCACCTCCATCCTGGCGGCATACGGCTTCACCGCCCGGGTGGACGAGACCCCGGCCGGGTTCGACCCCGACGTCCACACGGTGGTCCAGCGCGGCACGGACTGGGCGTTCCTGCGTGGCCTCGCCGAGCGGTGGGGGTACCACGCCTTCCTCGAGGCCTCCGACACGGGGATCACCGGGCACTTCCGCCGCATCGACACGACGAGCGCGCCGCAGGCCGAGCTGTCGCTGGCGTTCGGCGGCCAGGCCGAGGAGGCCGAGGTCCGGGTCGACCTCGCGGGCGGCCACCGCGTCGAGGGGGCGTCGCTGGCGCCGCTCGCCGACCGTGAGCAGACGGCGAGCGCCGAGCTGCCCGACCCGCCGATGGGCACGACCCCGCTGGGCGCCGTCGGCACGGCCCTGCTGGCACCCGGCGACGTCCCCGGCGTGCTCGACCCGTCGGGGGCCTCGACGGCACATGCCCGCGCCGCCTCGCAGGTGGCCCGGCTCGACGTGACCCTCGGTCCCGGGGCGGAGGTGCTGCTGCGGGCCGGACGGCCGGTCCTGGTGTCCGGCCTCGGCAGTCGCCTCTCGGGGCGGTGGCTGGTCGAGCGGGTCCGCCACACGCTCACCACCGAGCGTCACACCCAGCACGTGGCGCTGACCCGGGACGCGCTGGACGCCGCCCCCGGGGACTTCGGCGGCGGAGGGGTGTTCTGATGGACCGCTACCCCGGCAAGCACGGCGGCATCGTCACGGACAACGACGACCCCAAGGGCCTCGGTCGGATCCGTGCCCTCGTCCCGGCGGTGCTGCTGCAGGAGTCCACCGGCTGGGCGCTGCCGTGTGCCCCGTTCGCCGGCCCGGGCGCGGGGTTCTACGCGGTCCCGCCGGTGGGGGCCGCCGTCTGGGTCGAGTGGCCCAACGGCGACCCGATGCAGACGCCGATCTGGAGCAGCTACTGGACGGACGGGGCGGGCGTGGCCGGCGCCGGACCCTCGCAGGTGGTCGTCATCACCCCGGCCGGCCACCGCCTGCTGCTCGACGACGACGGGTCCGAGGTGACGATCGAGATCGCGGGCGGGGCGCAGGTGCAGCTGGGCACGAACGCGGCCACGGTGAAGGTCGCCGGCCAGCAGATCGAGCTGTCCCCCAGCGGCGTGTCCGTGAACAACGGTGCCCTGGAGGTGCTCTGATGGCGCACGTCCTCGACGCCGGCACGACGATCATCTGCCCGCACGGCGGCCAGGTCACCGCCGTCCCCGCGACCACGCGGGTGCGCCTGTCGGGCCAGCCGCCGCTGGTGGTCTCGGACGCCTTCGCGGTCGCCGCCTGCCCCTTCAACGTCAGCGGCAGCCCGTCCCCCTGCACGCGCGTGACCTGGATGCTGCCGGCCACCCGGGTGCGGGTGCAGGGTGCCGCCCCGTTGCTGTCGACCTCCGTGGGGCTCTGCGTCAACGCGGCGGGCGCACCCCAGGGGACGGCGCTGGTCACCGGCTTCCAGACCCGGGTGCGCGCCCAATGACGACGCCACGCCACCCCTACGAGCTCGCGCCCGGCCGGCGGCTGGCACCGGCCGACGACCGCCAGCACATCGCCGACCTGGTCCGGCTCGTGGTCCTGACGAACCCGGCCGAGCGTCTCCACAGGCCCGAGTTCGGGGCGGGGCTCGGTGCGGGGGCCCTGTTCGAGGGCCTCGACGCGGCGCGGCTGGGCATGGTCGAGGCACGCACGCGCGGGTCCCTGGCCGACGCGCTCGGCGACCGCATCCACCTCGAGCACCTCGAGGTCCGCGCCGAGGGCGAGTCGACGATCGTGGTGGACCTCGCCTACCGCGTCCGCACGACCGGCGACGGCCACACCCTGCAGGTGCGGGTCCGGAGGCCGTCATGACGCTCCAGCCCGCCTGCCCGCCCGTGCACCGCCCCGCGGCGCTGTTCGACCCCGCCACGTCCGTGCTCGGCCTGCGCGGTGCGACCCCGCGGGTGACACCCGCGGGCCGGGTCGTCGACGTGTGGCTGTACCGGGACCCGCCGCCGGCGCTGGCCGACCCGGGCCGGTGGACGCTGGAGCCACCACCCGGGCGCACGCCCGTCGGGGTCTCCGCCGCCGCCATCGTCGCCGCGCCGCAGCCCCACGTGGAGCTCACGCTGGACGGCCTGCCGGACCCGGTCCGGTACCGGCTGCGGCTGGACGCCACCGGCCTCGAGGTCGACCCCCTGCGGACCTGGCTGCCGGTCCGCCTGCGCCCCGAGTGCCCCGACCCGGACGCGTGCGCCCCGACCGTGACCCCACCGCACCGTCCGGAGCCGTCTCCCGTGGACTACCGCGCGCGGGACTACCGGGCCTTGCGCGCCGCGCTCGTCGACCACCTCCGGACGCAGGACCCGGACGCTGACCTGTCGGTGGCCGACCCGACGATCACGGTGCTGGAGCTGTTCGCCCACGTCGGCGACCTGCTGCACTACCGCCTGGACCGCATCGCGACCGAGGCCTACCTGCCCACGGCCCGGCGGCGCACGTCGGTGCGTCGACACGCACGCCTCGTCGACCACCGGGTCGGTGACGGCACCAGCGCGGTCACGGACGTCCTGCTGTCGCTGCCCGCCGGGACCACCACCCCGGTCGAGGTCACCACCGACGCGGTCGCCAGCGAGACGATGGGCTCGTCGATCGCGTTCACGCTCGACGCGCCCCGCCGCGTGGAGCCGTCCCTGGGCGAGATCGCGATCCACGACTGGACCGAGGACGCCTGCTGCCTGCCCGCGGGCGCGACGAGCTGCGTGCTGGTCCGACCGCAGCCGGCCGACCCGCTCGGCGACGCGTGGCTGGCCCCCGGCGACCGCATCGCCTTCGAGGTCGTCGACCCCGGCTCGGAGGCCGACCACCGCGCCTGGGCCCGACGCGACCCGGCGGTGCCGTGGCCGCGGGTGGACGGGGCGGACGCCTGGCGGGCGCCACTGCCCAGCCGCCCGGCCCACGTCGTGGAGCTCGTCGACGTCGCGCCGTTCGCGGACCCGCTGGCGCCCGGCCTGCCCCTGCTGCAGGTCACCTGGGATCCGGCCGAGGCGCTGCCGGACGACCTCCCGGTCGGCATCGACCGCTCCCGGGGTGCCCCGGAGGTCGCGGTCGTGAGGGCCAACGTCGTGCCCGCCCACCACGGGCGGATCGTGGACGGCCCCGCCGGGACGACCCTGCAGCCGCGCCCCGAGGAGGGGGCCCCACCCGACGCGCCCACGACCGCCTGGCTGCTGACCGCCGCGGGGGTGCCGGGGCGTGGCGGCGCCGGACTGGCCCTGCGCCCCGACGGGCTGCCGCACCGCCTCGACGTGGTGGTGACCCTGCCGTCGCTGTCGACCGTCGAGCCCGAGGTCCGGCACTCCCTGCTCGGGACCCGGGCCGGCGACCTGGCGGTGTCCGTCGACGTCGAGGACCACGAGCCGCCCGCGCTGCGGTTCGTGACCGGCGCGGTCGGCGTGCCACCGCCCCACGGGTCGCGCGTCGCGGCCGCCTACGAGGTCGGTGGCGGCGCGGTCGGCAACGTCTCCGCCAACGCCCTGCGGGTCCTCGAGGTCCACGCCAACGCCGACGCCCCCGGCCAGCCCCCGCGGTTCGAGGAGCACGCCGAGGTCGCGGTCCGCAACCCCCGGTCGGCCACGGGTGGCGCGGACCCGGAGCCCCTGGACGACGTCCGGCGCGACGCCCCCGAGGCGTTCGCCGCCGAGCCACGCCGGGCCGTGCTCCCGGCCGACCACGCCGCGGTCGCCGCCGCCCGCGACCAGGTCCAGCAGGCGGCCACCCGGCGCGCGTGGTCGGGGTCGTGGCCCGTGCTCACGACGGCCGTGGACCTGCTGCTGGAACCGGGCCCGTTGGCGGACCGGGAGCTGGTGGCGCTGGCGGCCGACCTCGACGCGATGCGGATGATCGGCACGGAGGCCACCGTGGCCACGGGGCGGCCGGTGGGCGTCGAGGTGGGCCTCGACGTGTGCGTGCGGCCCGGCGCGGACCCGGCACGCGTCCGCGCGCAGGTCCTCGCGGCGCTGCGACCCGGCACCCGCGACCGACCCGGGCTGTTCCACCCCGACCGCCTGACGATCGGGGGTCGCGTGTACGCATCGGCGATCGTGACGGCTGCCGCGGGCGTGCCCGGGGTCGACGCGGTCGAGCTCACCGTGTTCCGGCGGCTCGGCGTGGCATCGGGAACGACGCCCCCGGCCGTCCTGGCGGTCGCCGACGACGAGGTCGTCGTGTGCGACGACGACCCGGCCCGCCCCGACCGCGGACGCATCGACCTGCACCTGCGGGGTGGCCGATGAGCTGCACCCCGCGCGATCCCTGTGGTCCGACCGAGCCGGTCCTCGGCCGGGCCGCGCCCGACGGCGACCGGACCCACCGCGCCTACCGCGTCGGCGACTACCACCGGTTCCTCCGCGACCTGGCCGCCCGCACCGAGCGCACCCCGGTCGACGGTGGCCTGCTCGGGTCGGTGTGGGACGTCGAGGCCGACCCGGCCGCACGGCGACTCGGCAGCCTGTGGGCCTACGTGGCGGAGGGCGTGGCCGCCTACACGGAGCTGACCGCCAACGAGGCGTACCTGCCCACGGCGCGCGACTGGACGGATCTCGCCCGCATCGGCGAGCTCGTCGGGTACCGCATCCGGCCCGGGGCCGCAGCGTCGGGGTGGGTGCGCTTCGACCTCGACCGTGGCGCGTCGCCGACCGTGCCCGCCGGGACGCGCGTGCGCGCCCCCGAGAGCCCGCCGGAACGGCCCGAGGCGGAGGTGTTCGAGGTCGCCGAGGACACGACCCTGCGCGCCGAGTGGGGCGACCTCACCGCCACCCGCGTGCCCCAGCCGGCGGTGCCGGCCGGCCGCACCGTCCGGTTCCTCGGCGACCCTCGGCTGGCCGTCGGGGACGCGGTGCTGCTGGTCCACGAGGACGCCACCTCGGAGCCGGCCCCCGTCGGCGGCACCTGGGGCGCCTACTGGGGCTGGCTGCTGCTGCTCGTCCACGCCTTCACGCCCCCGTCGTCGACGCGCCCGCTGGCCGTGGCCCGGGTCGCCGAGGTCGCCCGCGAGCTCGGCACCACCGTCATCACGTTCGACCGGGACGTCGAGGACCTGCTCGACAGCACGTCCGAGTCCTACGCGGCCTACCGGATCCTCCACACGGCGACCAGCGCCCGCCGGATCTCCAGTGTCGTCTCGATCGACGGCACCGACGCCACCCCCGTGGTGCTGGACGACCTGTACGACGACGTCCCCGTCGCGTCCTCGTCGATCGTGCTCGACCGGGCGTTCGACGACGTGTCCGCCGGCCAGACCGTCGCCGTCATCGACTGGGGCGCCACGACCCCGACGTGCCTGGTCACCACGATCGAGAAGGTGGAGCGGGTCGACTGGCACGTCGCCCCGGGTACGCCGGCACCGGCGACGAAGCTGCACCTCGCGGCCCCGCCACCGGTCACGACCCGCCCGCTGAGCGTGCACGTCCTCGACGAACGGCGGGCGGCCCGCCACTACGCGTTCCCGGACAGCGGCGCGCCGGACCGCCTGCGCCTGTACCCGCGCCCGGTCGAGCCGCCGACCCACGTCGCCGTCGAGACGGCCGACGGTGGCACGACCGGCTTCGAGGTCGTGGCGGTCACCCCGTCCGCGGAGCAGGAGTCCGGCGACGAGGCGGGGCTGCTCGTCGACGTCACCGGGGCGGGCCTGTCGGGGTCGTTCGGCACCAGCACCCGCGCCAGTGCCAACGTCGCCCGCGTGCACCACGGCGAGACGACGACCGCCGTCCTCGGCAGCGGCGACACGACCGTGCCGGGCCAACGCCTGCCCCTGCCCGACGCGCCGCTGGCCTTCGACGACCGCGACGGCCAGCCCACGTCCTCGCTGACCGTCCGCGTCGCCGGGCGCGGGTGGGAGGAGGTCGACACGCTGTACGGCGCCGGCGCGGCCGAGCAGTACCGGGTGGCCCTCGACGCCGACGGCGGGGCGACGGTGGTGTTCGGTGACGGGGAGCACGGGGCGCGCCTGCCGACCGGCGAGGACAACGTCACGGCCACCTACCGCCGGGGCGGCGGGCTGGCCGGCGAGGTGGAATCGGGGGCCATCGACAGCCTCGTCGGCAGCATCCGCGGGGTCCAGCGCGTCGCCGGGGCCGGGCCGACCACCGGCGGCGCCGAGCACGACGACGAGCACGACCTCCGGCGGCTCGTCCCCACGCGGGCCCGGGCGTTCGGTCGTGCGATCTCCCGCGACGACCTCCGCGACCTGGCGCTCGGGTACCCGGGCGTCAGCCACGCCGTCACCTTCCGGGGGGCCGGCCCGGCCGGGTGCGACGGCACGGGGCTGCACCTGGCGTTCCTGCGGCGGGGCTCCGCGGGACCGCGCCCGCCGGGCGCCGCCGAGATCACGGCGGTGGCCGACTACCTCGACGCACGCCGCGACACCGAGATCCCCCTGTGCGTCTGTCCCGCCCGGGTCCGTGTCCTGCCGGTCCAGCTCGTCCTGCACGCCGACCCGCGCGCCCGGCCCGCGGCCGTGGAGGAGGCCGTCCGGGCCGCCCTCGCGGACCCCGACGGCCCGTTGCACCCCGACCGGCGCCACCTCCAGCAGCCCCTGGACCGCTCCGACGTGCTCGCCGTCGTGCAGGCCGTGCCCGACGTCGTGGGCGTCACCACGCTCGTGCTCGGCACCACCCCCATCGTCGGGCCCGAGGCGGAGATCGGGCGCGTCGCCCCGGAGCGGGCGGAGCTGCTCGTGCCCGGCCCCGAACCGGACGTGGAGGTGGTGTCCGCATGAGGGGCCGGACGATCGCCGACACGCTGCCCCCGGCCGTGCGCAGCGCCGCACGCGACGACCCCGACCAGCTGCGGCTCCTGGACGCCCTCCTCGGCGCGGTCGACGGGCAGCTCGAGCTCCTGGAACGCGAGATCGACGCCCTGTGGCAGGACCTGTTCGTCGACAGCTGCCGCGACGAGGCCCTGCCCTACATCGGTGGGTTGCTGGGGCTCCCGCCCGACGCGACACGGCTGGAGATCGCTCACTCCATCGCCCTGCGGCGGCGCAAGGGCACGCCCGCGGCGCTGGAGGACTTCGCGGAGGTCCTGACCGGGTGGACAGCCCGGGTCGTCGAGGGGTGGCAGGTCACCGCCTGGTGCCAGCGGCTGGGGCACCCCCCGCCGCCACGTCCGACGACGATCCGGCTCGCCGGGCCCGACCTCGCCCGCGTCGGCACGCCGTTCGAGCGTGCACGGCGGACGGTGGACCTGCGGCGCCGCTGGCACCCGGCGGCCGCCGACGTGATCGTGTGGCCGTGGCACGTCCGCACCCTCCGGGACGTCGAGGTGGCCCCGCGACCGGGCTCGACCACACGCTTCGCGCTGCATCCCCTGGGCGTGGACGCACCGCTGTACGTGGCGCCCCGCCCACTGGTGCTGGGCAGCGACGTGACCGGCGCACGGGCGGCGGCGCGGACGCAGGCCGAGACCGACGCGCCGGTCCGGGCCACCTACGACGTGCTCCTGGCGCTGGCCGGCGAGGGGGACGTCACCGTCGGCGAGGTGTGGACGCTGCACGCCGGCCATCCCCTGGCCGACCCCGGTGGGACGGACGACCCGCCGCTGGTCCGGCTGACCGTCGACGGGATGCCGATCGCCGGGTCGGACCTGCGCTTCGGCTCGCTGGTGCCGGGCGCTCCCCCGCCAGTGGCGCCACCAGCGGGCGGGGCGGTCGTCGACCTCGCCCGCGGCCACGTCGAGGTGCACCCGGACCTGGCGGGGACCGTGCGCGCGACGTGGCACCGGGCCCGGGCCGGCTCCCTCGGCGCGATGGCGGCGGACGGCACCGTGACCCCCGGCGCACGGGTCGTGGTCGAGGTGGACCCGCGTCGAGCGGGCGTCGACGGCATCGTCGGGACGCTCGACGACGCGTTCACCGAGGCACGGGCCCGCAGCACGGCCCTGGGCCTGACGGCAGCGGACTCGGAACCGGGTCGGCCCGACGTCGAGATCCGCCTGCTGACCTCCGACCGGCTGGCGGCGCCGGCCCCGCAGGCGTTCACCCCGGACGCGCCGCGCTGGCGGATCGTCGCCACGGCCCTGGCGACCCCGACGATCGTGGGCGCCCTCGACCTCGACCTGGACGAAGGCTGCGTCGAGGTCGAGGGGGTGTTCCTGGCCGGCGACCTGCGGGCGGGACCGGCGCTGGGCGGGTTGACCCTCCAGTCCGTCACGATGGACCCGGCTGCCGGGGCGACCCTCGCGGTCGCACCCGATGCGTGGACCACGGAGGTGGTGCTCGAGCACAGCCTGCTGCCGATGGTGCGCGCGGAGCTGTCCGCGTTCCCGCTGACGATCCGGGACTGCGTGGTCGACGGCCGCGGCGCCGCGCACCGGGTGTGCGACCCGCCCCCACCCGACGGCGGCTCGGGCGTCGCCCTGGCCGCCGCGGACCGCTTCCCCCCCGAGCTCCGGACCGAGGGCGTCACGTTCCTCGGCACCGTCGCGTGCGACACGGTGCACGCCAGCGACTGCGCGTTCGTCGACGGCCTGGACGTCGTCCGGACGGAGAGCGGCTGCCTGCGCCACTGCGACCTCGGCGCCAGTGACCCGGCGGACCTGCCGCCGACGTACCGCTGCGGCCCGTTCCCGCCGGCCAGGTTCGCCTCGACCCGGTTCGGCTCGGCCGGGTACGTCGCGCCGCTGCTCGACGGGAGCGACCCCCGCACCACGGCCGCCAGCGACGGCGGCGAGATCGGCGCGTACCACCGCGACGGTCGACCCGGCCGGGTCGACCGCCTGCGGGACCGCGTCCACGAGTTCGTCCCGTTGGGCGTGGACGTCACCGTGACCATCGCGCGATGGGAGGAACCATGACGACCGGCGACTACACCGACGTGGCGCTGCGCCACGACGAACGGTGGACCGCGGCGCGCATGCAGCAGGGGCGGGTGCTCCTGGACCACGAGTGGAACCTCAACGTCGACGCCGCCGCCCGCGGCCGGCAGCACCTCGCCGCCGACACGATCGGCCCGGCCGGGGTCGTGGAGGGCAGCGACGCGTTCGCGGTCCTGCAGGTCGAGACGGCACCCGGCGGGACCGCGCCCGACCTGCGCATCGGGCCGGGCCGGATGTGGGTGGACGGCCTGGAGCCGTTCGCGCCGGCGCCGTTCCGCCACAGCGACCAGCCCGGCGTCGACCCGCTGCCCACGTCGGGGCGCGCGCTCGTGTACCTCGACGTGTGGAAGCAGCACGTCCAGCCCGCCGAGGACCCGACGCTGGTCGACCCGGCGCTGGCGCCGGTCGACAGCGCCGCCCGGCAGCGGATCGGCTACTGCGTCCGGGTGGCCCCCACCCAGGCGGCCACGTGCGCCGACGCGTTCGCGGCGCTGGCCGAGTCCCCGCTGTCCGAGGGGACGATGAGCATCTGGCGGGAGGGCGTGGGCACGCCGGCCGACCCGTGCGACCCGCCCGGCGACCCGCTCGGGGTCGTGCCCGACGGGCTGCTGCGCGTCGAGGTCATCGAGGCCGGCAGCGCCAGCGGTGCCCGGTACGCCTGGACCTTCGACGCCGGTGCCGCCGCGGCCGCCGTGACCGCGGTGGCGGGCGACGTCGTCACCGTGGCACCGACGCCGGCGACCAAGTTCGCCGTCGGCGACCTCGTCGAGGTCTCGCCGCTGCACCGCCGCGGCAACCGCACCGACCACGGCCCCCTGTACACGATCGAGGACCGCGACGGGGACGACCTGACCCTGGACCGCGCGGTGCCGGCCCAGGTCGCGTCGGCGCAGGGCGTGGCGGTCCGCCGGTGGGACGGGCAGGTCGTCGGGGCGACCCAGCCCCGGACCGCGCGGCTGGGTGGCCGCGACCTCGGCATCCGGTTCCAGGCCCAGTCCGGCACGATGCGCGCCGGGGACTGGTGGGGAGCCCGGCTGCGGACGGCGGCCGACCCGCCCGTGGAGGCCCGGACGCAAGCCCGCCCGGACGGCACGGCCCACGCGTTCGCCCCGCTCGCGCTGGTCGACCTCGGGCAGCGCATCGTCCTCCACGACTGCCGGCCGACCTTCCGGCCGCTGGTCGACCACGACCACGGGGCGGGCTCCTGCACGGTCGTGGCCGGCCCCGGCGACGACCTGCAGGCCGCCGTCGACGCCCTGCCGGCCAGCGGCGGGGAGCTGTGCCTGGCCGCCGGCGTCTACCTGCTCGACCAGCCCGTCGAGCTGCACCGGCGCCGGCGGATCCTCGTGACCGGGGCCGGGCCAGCCACGATCCTGCGGGCCCGTGGCGTCGAGACCGCCGTGCTGGTCGCCGACTCGACCGACATCACCCTCGAGCACCTCCGCGTCGAGGGCGGTCGCCCCCAGAAGCCGCAGCCCGGCATGAACGGGGCGGTCACGATCCTGCGCTCCGACCGGGTGGCGGTCCAGGACTGCCAGGTCAGCTGCCCGGACGGCGGCGCCCGGGACCAGACGTGCATCACGGCCACGTCGCGCGTTCCCGGGGAGGACCAGGCGTCGGGCCACTGCGGCGACGTCGAGGTGCGGGACTGCCTGCTCGAGGCCGGCGCGTGGCAGACCGGGGCGCTGCTGCTGGACTGCGACCGGGTGACGGTCCGCGGCACGCAGGTGCGCCTGCGTCCCGCACCGCGCCAGGTCATCGTGCCGCCCAACCGGGTGCTGCTGGACACGCTCGCACACTCGATCGTGCCGTCGGAACAGCCGACGTTCACGTCGGCGGGCACGGCCCGCAACCGGGTCACGACGACCCTGGCCGGCACGACGATGGAGCCGATCGCGGCGCCGATGCGCTCGTTCGTCACCACCGAGCGGGCCGCCCGCCACGAGTCGTTCGGGGCGCTGACCGCGGCGTTCGTCAACTCGCTGTCCGGTGCGCGCCTCGACGCCTTCGACCCCGACGTCCGCGACGCGCTCACGCTCGCCATCGGGTCGACCCGGTTCGTGCGCCAGGGCATCGTCGTCGCCGGGACCCGCCCCGTCGTCGTGCGTGTCCGGGACAACGTCGTGGAGGACGCCGCCCAGGGCATCCACGTGTCCGCCTCGCACGCACAGGTGGCCGGCGACGAGGCGGTCCGCGACGTGACGATCCGCGACAACGAGGTGCGGTGCCGCGTGCCGGCCCGGTACGCCCGGGAGCGCCATGCCGTGTTCGTCGGCAACGCGACCACGGTCGCCGTCACGGGG
The DNA here is from genome assembly GCA_964505365.1 of uncultured Actinomycetota bacterium. Classification (GTDB taxonomy): domain Bacteria; phylum Actinomycetota; class Nitriliruptoria; order Nitriliruptorales; family Nitriliruptoraceae; genus CAWCLK01. The sequence continues at coordinate 2,010 of CAZDIF010000002.1, read as the reverse complement.
ACGCTCGCCTCGCTGGTGCGCCCCGACCGCCGCATCGTCGTCGCCGGACAGGCGACCCGGGTCGAGGCGATCCGGGTCTACGGCCGGCTGGGGCCGGCGATGGCCGTCACCGACACCCGTGCGAGCGGCTTCACCGTCGGCGTGCGGGTCACGCCGTTGGCACCGTTCCCCGCCACCACGCGGCGCGTGTGGCGGGTCGCGGACACCGTCGCCGCCGATGGTGGGGTCGACGGCTGTGTCGCCCCGACGTTCGGAGCGGCAGCGGTCTCGCAGGAACGGAACGTGCCATGACCCGGACACGAACGACGCGAGCGACGCCCGGCCCGACGACGGAGCCGGACCGGGACGTCGCGCGTCCTCCCACTCGGCCGCGGGCACCCGACGACCACGAGCTCCAGCATGTCGTCGCCCGGATCCGCGGGACCGTCGGGCACGACCGGGACCCAACGGCTGGGCCGCGGCTGGCGGATGCCGTGCGGCTCGGCCTGGCCGCCCCGGCGGCCCCCCTGCCTCGCGATGTCCGGGGTCCCCTCGAGCAGCAGTTCGGGCGCGACCTCTCCCCGGTCCGCCTGCATCGGGGCCCGCTGGCAGCCCACAGCGCGGGCCTGCTGTCCGCCCGCGCATACACGGTCGGCGCACACATCGTCCTCGGGGGCGACCAGCAGCAGTCCCTCCCGCCCGACACCGTCACCCACGAGGCGGCGCACGCGGTCCAGCAGGGCCTCGGCGAGCCGCACGACCTGGAGGCACTCGAGCGCACCTCACCGTCCGACGTGGCCGAGCGCGCCGCCATGGATGCCGTCCACGGCCGACGCCGGATGCCGGTGACCGGGCTGGCCGTGGCGGCCCAGTCCGGCCCGACCCTGACGAGGTCGTCACTGCTGCCCGGGCCGGAGTTCTTCGCGCCCCGCCCCATTCCCGCGGACGTCCGGCAGCGCATCGAGGACTGGCTCGATTCGAGGAGGATCGGCATCTCGATCCAGACGGATGCCGGGACCATCTCCATGCCCGAGGTCGTCGCGCGGATCCGCGACGAGGTCCCCGGGGCCGCCGACGTCGAGGTGTTCCAGGTCGAGCAGCTGGCCCGGCAGCGACTCGGCCACGCGGCGCCGCCACAGACCCGCGGGCGCCAGACCCCCTCGGGGCAGACCTCCGAGCTGGTCGCTCGCCTGAAGAACCTGCTCGGCGCGAAGGTCGAGGTCGGCACCGACGCCGCCAACCTCGTCGTGTCGATCACCGGCGTGGTCGGGCGGCTCCGGGCGCCCGGCGTCGAGGCGACGGCCGAGGCCGGCGCGGGCGGTGTGGAGGGCCGGGTGAGCGTCGGCGGTCGCGCCACGGTGACGGCCACGCCGGACTCCTTCGGACTGCGAACGACCTTCCCGATGGGGCGGACCAACGGCGTGTTCGCCGCGAGGCTGTCCCGGTCCGGTGACACCTGGTCGCGGTGGTCGACCAGCTTCAGCTTCCCGATCGTGGGCCGGACGCTCGTGGATGCACGTCCGGCCGTGGACGCCATCGGGTCAAGCGTGCGAGCCGCCGAGCAGGCGATCCGGGACATCGCCGCGCACCTGCACGGTGGCGGCAGTCCCACCGACGACGTCGTCCGCGAACGCATCGGCCAGATCACCCCGGCCATCAGCAACGTCGGCAAGGCCGTCGAGGAACAGCCGGGCCCCAGCGTGACGCTCCGGGTCCAGGCCGGCGGGGGCCCGCGGGAGATCGGCGGGCGGCAGGTGCAGGAGGCCACGGCCGGCGTGTCGCTCGTGATCGTGTTCTGACCCCACTCGTCGCGCGCACTGCACGCCGTGGCCCGGCCATCGCACAGGCGCCCACGAGGGCCCGCACGGAGGCGTACGATGAGCGCGGTCTTGAGAACGTTCGCGTGGTTGCGACGGGCGTGTACTGCTGACGGTTTGTTCTGTTGGTTGCCCGACGGGTTCGACTCCCGAATTGAGATCGTGTAGTGAGTGTTCGGCCGCGGTCCCCAGTGTCCGCGGTCGTTCCCTTTCT
>CAZDIF010000001.1:6055-42783 GCA_964505365.1 uncultured Actinomycetota bacterium | reverse complement strand
GGCAAGCACACCAACGAGAGCGGTGAGAAGTGCCACCCCGTCAAGGGATGCCCGGGAGACCCGAGCGATGCAGTCGAGCCCACCGAGGAGCCGACGGAGGCGACCGACCCGACCGAGGAACCGACGGACGCGACGGAACCCACCGAGGAGCCGACGGACACGACGGAACCCACCGAGGAGCCGACGGACACGACGGAACCCACCGAGGAGCCGACGGACACGGCGGAACCGACCGAGGAGCCGACGGACACGACGGAGCCGGCAGTGGTCAAGGCGTTCCCCACGGCCCAGGGGTTCGGGCAGGATGCGCTGGGCGGCCGGGGGGGCCAGGTGATCCCGGTGACCACGCTGAGCGACTCCGGACCCGGGAGCCTACGGGCGGCGCTGGAGGCGTCCGGGCCGCGCATCGTCGTCTTCCGCGTCGCCGGGACCATCGCGCTCCAAAGCACCATCAAGGTCGAGGATCCGTACGTCACGGTCGCCGGTCAGACCGCACCCGGTGACGGAGTCCAGATCCGCAATCACCCGGACAACCTCAGCGAAGCCCTACGGATCGCCACCCACGACGTCGTGATCCGGCACCTGCGTGTCCGCCCTGGTCCGACCAGCTCCCCGACCTGCTGCTCGGGAGCGGTCACGATCCTCCACGGCGCACGTGACGTGGTGCTCGACCACGTGTCCCTGTCGTGGGGGGTGGACGAGAACATCTCCTCAGGCAACGGTGCCCAGAACTTCACCGTGCAGTGGTCGATCATCGCCCAGGCCCTCCACGACTCCACCCACCACGAGGGCCCGCACTCCCGTGGCGCGCACTTCGGGTCGTGGGCGCGCGACTTCGATCCGTCAGAGCACCACAGCATCAGCCTCCATCACAACCTGTTCGCCCACAACACCCGTCGCAACCCCAAACTCACCAACGCCGGGCGGGACGTGCTGGTCAACAACGTCATCTACAACTGGGACGAAGCGGCCATCCACGGAGGCGACGACTCGGGGGTGACCTTCAAGGCGGCCTTCATCGGCAATCACCTCTCGCGTGGCCCCGACAGTGGCGGCGTCAAGGAGATCTACGTGGAGGACGAGCTCAGTCCGACCCCGGGGTTCGAGCTCTACCTCGACGGGAACGTGGGGCCGAACCAGCCGGACGGTGACGGCGACCAGTCGCTGCTGATGTACGCCGGCGACCACGAGTGGATGGTCGATGCGCCGACCTTCTCGTGGCCCCACATCACCACGACGTCGGCCACCACGGCCTACTCCGAGGTGCTGAATCGCGCCGGGGCGACACGTCCGGTGCGTGACCGGGTGGACGCCTACACCGTCAACACGGTCACCACACGGTCGGGGTCGATCATCGACGATCCGAGCGACGTCGGTGGCTGGCCGGAGCTGGCCCCTGGCACCCCGTACCCCGACACGGACGGCGACGGCATGGATGACCGGTGGGAGTCCACCCATGGCCTGGACCCGTCCTCGGGCAGTGACGGCAGCGCCGTCGCCCCCAATGGGTACACGTGGGTGGAGAACTTCCTGAACGAGCTTGCCGGCGACCCGATCTGAGGGCGGATCGGCCCGTTTCCCGCGGTACCACGTCGCAGCAGCAGCCCGCGCCCCGGCCAGGGCGCGGGCTGCTGCTGTGCGTGCTCGATGTCGCCGGTGATGCCGCCCGGCGCGCCGCAATCGGTGGACCGTTCGTCGTAGACCGTCCTACGGCGTCTTGAGGATCTGGGACCACGGTCGAGTTCGTAGCGTGTTGGCGTATCGGTCATTGGGGCGCAAAGGGTTGCGGCCTCGCGGAGTCTGGCCCGGGCCCAGGACGCGGAGTCGCTGAAGGGCGGGTATGACATCGACCACCGCGCCGTCGGTCGAGAGCGACAAGCGGCGTCATGAAGCCCTGAACGTCGTCCGCGGTGGTGGCTTCATCGCTGGCGGCAAGGCGTTCGAGTACTTCACCCGCTTCTTCGTCGCGCTGCTGCTGGCTCGGCTACTGAGCCCCGGGGACTACGGGCTCTACGTGCTCGCCCTCGGTACAGGTGCCCTCTTCGCGAGCGTCGCGGCCATGGGCCTTGACGATGCCATGGTGCGGTACGTCTCGATACTCGCGACGCGTCGGGACCGGCCGGGACTGCTGGGAACCCTGCAGATCGGGATCGGGCTGAGCCTGCTCGGCGCCGTCGTCATGGGCGTAGCCGGCTACCTCTTGGCCGATCCCATCGCGACAGGCCTGTTCGAGGAGCCCGAGCTCGCAACGCTGCTCCGCGTGATGGCGCTGCTGATCCCCTTCCTGACGCTCAGCAACATGCTCCAGGGCGTCGCACGGGGCTTCGAGCGGATGGACATCCCCGCCGTGAGCGAGAATGTCGTCCAGTCACTCGTGCGCCTTGGCCTCCTCGCGCTCCTTGCGCTCGTGGGACAGGTCGACGTCATGTTGGCCGTGATCATCTACGGGTTGTCAGATGTGGCCGCGTCCGCGACCTTCCTCGTCATGCTGCACCGCCAGGCAGTCGAGGTCGGCGATGTGGCCAGGGGCCCGGTGCGGCGTGACGTGCGACCGGTCTTCGGCTTCGCCATGCCGCTGTGGCTCTCCGGGATCCTCCGACAGGGCCGAGGCCGCATCCAGAGCATCGTGCTCGGTGTCACGTTGAACGTGGCGGGCGTCGGTGTGTACGCCATCCTCGAACGGGTCACGGTCGTCGGGCAGGTCGTACTGCAGTCGATCTTCGTTGCGGTGAAGCCCGTGCTGGCGAGGATGCACGACCAGGGCGACCGCGAGGGACTGGGCAACCTCTACCGGAGCGCGACCCGCTGGACGTTGACGCTGTACCTGCCGTTCTTCGTCGTCGTGGCGACGCTTGCGGAGCCGATCCTGGGCATATTCGGCACCGCGTTCCAGGTCGGTGCGACGGCGATGACGGTGCTCGTGCTGGCCGAACTCGTGAATGCCGGCACGGGCATCTGCCGTTCGATGATCGACATGACGGGGCGATCCGGCCTGAAATTGCTGCACTCCGTGCTGTTCACCGTCATCCTGATCGGCGGGGACGTGCTCCTGATCCCCCGGTACGGACTCCTTGGGGCCGCCTTCGCAACGCTGGCCGCCACGACGACGGTGAACGTCCTGGCCGTCGTCCAGGTCTGGTGGCTCGAACGTCTCCAACCCTTCGACCTCGGCTACCTCAAGCCGCTCGCTGCCGCTGCTGCCGCCGCCGTGGCAAGCCGGGCGTTGGGCGGGTTGTGGAGCGAGGTACACGTCGCCAGCGCACTGGCGGACGTCGTGGTCATGGGGACGACGTACCTCGGCGTGCTCGTCCTGCTCGGACTGGACCCCGACGACCGATTCATCCTTCGCCACGTCATGGGCGCCGCCGGTCGGCGAGCCGGGATCTCGCGCTTCCAGACGGGCAACACCCACGATCGGGAGGACACCACCGCATGAGGACCGAGGTCGAGGCGGAAGCCATGCTGGAGGTGCATCCCGCCCCCATCTACGTCGGTGGGCTCGACCGGTCCGGCAAGACGACGATGAGTGCATTCCTCACGTCGCACTCACGGATCGCCATCCCCGCCGTCGGGTCGAACATGTGGACCTACTTCCACGGGCAGTACGGCGACCTCAGCCACGACGAGAACTTCGAGCGTTGCCTGTCGGCGATGCTCAGCTACAAGCACGTGCGGTTCCTCTCGCCGGACGAGGACCGGATCCGACGTGAGTTCGTCACGGGGGAACGGGACTACGCACGGCTCTTCGCCCTGTTCCTCATCCACTTCGCGCAGCGCCACGGCAAGCCGAGATGGGGGGCGCAGACCGGACTGATCGAGCGGTATGCGGATCGGCTGGTGGCGGCGCATCCCGACGTCCGAATCATCCACATGGTGCGGGATCCACGTGACCGCTACGAAGCATCGCTGGCCCGGTGGCCGACGGGTCGCGGCCGAGCCGGGGGTGCGGTCGCCCGATGGCGGTACTCGACGGCGCTGGCAGAACGTCACCGCCGGCGCTACCCGGGCCGGTACCTCATCGTTCGTTTCGAGGACCTGGTACAGGATCCGGCGCGAATCGTCCAGGACGTCTGTGACTTCGTGGGAGAGCCGTTCGAGCCGGCGATGCTTGAAATGGCGGGTGCCCCCAGGCATCGGGAGCGGCTCACGGAAGCCGCCGAGGACGGTCGCCTCCTGTCCACCGAGTTCATCGGGCGGGATCGGACGGCGCCAGGGGCAGAGCTCGCGTTCATGCAGCAGCAGCTGCGTCATCGGATGAGACGGTTCGGGTACGCCATGGAGCCCGTGCCGATGTCCGGTCGGGACCGTGTGCGGTTCATCCTGCGCGACTGGCCGGATCAAGCCATGCGGATGCTCACGTGGCGCACCGTCGAGCAGCTGCAGCAGCAACTGCCGGCCGTTGTCCACCGCCGACCCGGCGAGCGCATGGTGCTGCGTAGCGGGGCCGGCTCATGAACGGCCTGGACAACCCGATCCTGATCGGCGGACTGGCAGGTTCCGGGAAGACGGAACTCCGGCAGGCACTGGAAGCTCATCCCGAGATCTGCATGACTCGCCGTACCTACCTGTGGCCGACGTACCACGGCCGGTTCGGTGACCTCGATGATCGTGCCAACCTCACGAGGTGCCTCGACGTGATGCTTCGGGATCCGCACGTGCAGCAGCTGCGGCCGGACGTCGATCGGATCCGACAGGAGCTCGCACTCACCACGCCGACCTACGGTCGGCTGTTCGGACTGATGCACCGGCACCATGCCGAGCGGGTCGGTGCCAGACGGTGGGGTGAGCAGCTCGGCTCCATCGTGGGTTTTGCCGACGAGGTGTTCGCGGCGTACCCGGACGCCCGCATCATCCATCTGCTCAGGATCCCGCACCACGATCCGTCGGTGGGCGCCTGGCCACCGTGGCGGCGCGGACGTCTTGCCCGGGAGGCCGCGCGGTGGGCCCACTCGGAGTGGCTTGCGCGAGCCAATCTGCGGCGCCACGGAGGCCGGTACCGGATCGTGCGCGATCACGAGTTGCAGACGGATCCCATCGGAGTCCTGACGGACCTCTGTGAGTTCCTGGGCGAGCAGCTGCACCCCGCGATGCGCGCGGAGATGCGTCGGCAGCGCTTCGTGTCGTCGGTGGTCACGGACAGCCGCGGCAGGGAAGTCGACGACAGACGAGGCACCGCATGAATGCGCCTGGACCGGTCTTCATCGCTGGGCTCGAGCGGAGTGGGACGAGCTTGATCTTCTCGCTCCTGGCATCCCACCCCAGACTTGCGATGACGCGGCGCACGAACCTGTGGCGGTACTTCTACGGCCGCTACGGCGACCTCGCCGACACCGTCGCCCTGGACCACTGCCTCTCGGTCATGCGTCGCTACAAGCGACTGACCGTCCTGGGCACGGATTTCGAGAAACTGCGCGTGGACTTCCTGGCAGGGGGCGAACGCACGTACGCCCGTCTGTTCGAGCTGATCGAGCAGCAGTATGCGGCCAAGCTCGACAAGCCGCGATGGGGGGACAAGTCCCTCGGGACCGAACGGCACGCGGCCGAGATCCTCTCCGCGTACCCGGATGCGCGGATCCTCCACATGGTCCGAGATCCACGTGACCGGTTCGCATCCTCCGCCACGCGCTGGCAACGGCGCGGGGGTGTGGGGGCCGGGACGGCGGAGTGGCTGCGGTCCGTGCACCTCGCCCGACGGCTCTCGGAACGGCATCCCGAGCAGTACCGGGTCATCACCTACGAGACGCTCGCTCGCCAGCCGGAGACGTGTCTGCAGGCGGTCTGTGCCTTCCTCGGCGAGGAGTACACGCCGGAGATGCTGTCGATGAGCGGAGCCCCCGGGTTCCGCGAGCAGGGCGGCAACAGCTCCTACGAACCGCGCCGACCGGGTGAGATCTCGACCGATTCGATCGGCCGCTTCCGTGACGTCCTCACGGAGGCGCAGGTCAGCTTCGTCGAGTGGATGGCGGGCAGGGAGATGCAGGAGCTCGGGTACGAACGGACACGACCCCGACTGGCCCTGCCGAGCAAGCTGCAGTTCACGTTCGGGAGCATGCCCGTCGAGTATGTGCGCGCACGTGCGTGGCAGACCCGCGACCGGCTCGTACGGCGTCGCGGTGAGCCCTTGCCCGCCTATCGACTCATCGATGCCGAGGACAGCGAAGCGAGGACGTCCCGCACGTGGTGAACAGGTGCGGGACCGGACGCCAGCCAGTCCGCCTCCCGGAGCCGGCGCGCCGCGGCAGCCACATGTCGCTCGTCGCCACCGTGTTGAACGTTGTCGACCGCCCTGATCGCCGACCGCAGTCGATCGACGACCCACAGGCTCGGCAGCAGGCGGAGCTCCGCCGAGGTGACCGCTGGCGCTTCGGCAACATAGTCGGCGAGGAATGCCTCGATGGCGGGGAGGTCCCAGCTGACATGCCCCGACCCGAACCGAGAGACCGTCATCAGTACATCCGTGAGTCGGTGCTCGATCCGTGCAAGTTCGAAGTCCACTGGCGTCGCGACCTGGGTTGATTCGAACAGCAGGTTGTGCAGCCCGAAGTCACCGTGAATGACCACCCGCGGAAGCGCCGCGGATGCCAGGTCCCGGTCCAGTGCGGCCAGGCGACGGGCCAGTTCGTCGGCCCGGGAGGAGAATGCTGCCAGTGGTCCGGGAAGGGCGGCGTCCGCGTACTCGGACAGTCGATCGACGTACCACGCGAGCGGGATGCGTTCGGGCCCGTCGAGAGAGGTGAAGCCGAGGTGATGCTCACCCCCGGGCACGAAGCCGTGAAGATCGCGGTGCAGACGCCCCAGCACCCGGCCGGCCACGCCGACAGCCCGCAGTCGGTCCTTCCGTCGAAGACGGTCCATCGAGAGGTTCCGCCCCGCGGCAAAGGAGAACAGGGCGTAGGTGGCCCCACTCACCTGCGTCCACGTGCCGCCATCCTCGCGTCGGATCACGCGTGGGGCGGGCGAGGAGGTCGTCTCGAGGTGCATCAGGATGGAGTGGGTGTGCTCCACCCGCGCGGGCGTCCAGTCCGAGCGGTACTCCTTCAACAGGACGGGGCCGATCGACGTGGCGACCACCACGTTCCGGCTCCGGGCTCCGGTCACGACGTTGCGTGTGCGGCCAGTCGATTCGAACCCGTAGTGGAGGAGCACGCGATCGACGGTGCGGTGATCGAGGTCAGGCCGGCGGAGGGAGGATGCCGCAGCCCGAACGATCCGAGCTGCGCGCGGGACGTGGGGGACCGGTCGGATCACGCGCCGGCTGCCTGCGACTGCATCCGCCCCGCGCCTTTCGGTCCGCGTCACCCGGCTGCCCCAGGCTGACGACAGTCCCACGGTACGGGCCGCGGCGTGGCGTCGTAGGCCCGCGGTTCGTAGCTGGCGTACGCCGTCTGTACGTGCGTGAGCCTCGTGACGCACGACGTCTGGAGAGCCGCACGCTGGATCGACTCATGCATTCGTCGTACGTGGGAGTACGACGCCACGTGCTGCGGAGCCGCTACGCCGTTCGTAGCGTGTAGGGAGCACCGCGTCCCTGGGGCGGCGAACCGGTGCGAGGAGTGGACGTGAGGCGAGGGGCGCGTGCCGGCTCGCGAGGAAGCCGGCATCCGGTCGGAGGTCGGGAGTGTCCGTGCTGAAGCAGGTTGTGGCCTCATCGGCCCTGCACGAGACGGTGGAGGGCACGACAGATGACATGTCGCCCCTCGCCAGCCTGCGCGTGCTCATCGATGCGTTCCACCGTGCCGGGGTGCGCTACTGCGCGTGGAAGAGCAACTCGCATCTCACGGCAGCGCTTGCCGGCCACACGGACCTGGACCTGCTCGTCGACCCGCAGCACGCGGAGCGATTCCGGTCACTCGTCGCCACGCATGGCGTCCGGCGACTCGACCCGTCACCGGGAGGGGCGCATCCGGGGATCGAGCACTACCTCGGCATGGACGCGGACACGGGTCGTCTGTTCCACCTGCACGTGCACTACCGACTGATCCTCGGCGAGCGCCACGTCAAGAACTACCGCCTGCCCATGGAGTCCCAGTTCCTCGAGTCGGTGCGTCGACTGTCCGGCGTCGCGGTGCCGTCACCCGACGTCGAACTGACGGTCCTGGCGATGCGCGCGTTGCTCAAGTACCGGGCTCGCGACGTGGTCAAGGACGTCCTCGGGATCCGCACCCTCGGCATACCGGCGACCACACGTTCCGAGATGGCCTGGCTGCTGGGCCAGACCTCGCTCGAAGCCGTCCGTGACGTCGTTCGCAGCGGGACCACCAAGGTCCCCGAGGACCTGCTCGCCACGTTCCTGCAGATCGCGACAGAGGATCCCCGGTCCGGCATTCGCCTCCTTCGGCTCCGAGCTCGGCTGCGCAAGTCGCTCCGGTCCCACGCCCGCCGGTCACGCGTCGGTGTCCTCGTGGAATCCCTGCGCGTGACCTGGGCACGGCGCGAGCGCCTCAGGCGAGGTCACGGACGCCGGAGGATGACACCCGCCACCGGAGGCACCACGTTCGCGGTGATCGGCGCCGACGGTGCCGGCAAGTCCACCATCTGTGCGGATCTCGCCTCCTGGCTGGGCTGGAAGCTCGATGTCGGCGTCGTGTACCTCGGCAGCAAGGATCCGACACGGAGGACCATCTGGACCCATCTCGTCTTCCGAGCCCTTCGCCGGGCTCATCGCCGCCTCTCGGCCGGTGGCCGCGTGCCCGACGCCATGTCCCGATTCGTGGGCCGGGCTCGCGACGCGGTACTCGCGTTCCACTGCCTGTCAGTCGCTCGCGATCGCTTCCAACGCCAGCAGGCGGCAGCGGCGACTGCCCTGCGTGGCGGTGTCGTGATCTTTGACCGGTTCCCCGTCGAACCGCTGACGGGACGGGCAGCGCACCGGATCCTGGACGGCCCGCGCATCGCCACGAGAGTGGGTACGGCAAGCCGCCTCCTCCGGGCGCTGGCGCGCTGGGAGGAGGGCGTCTACGGACGGTTCACGCCGCCGGGCTCAGTTCTGGTCCTGCACGTCAGTCCGCACGTCGCAGCCGAACGCAAGCCCGACCACGACCCGACCGTGCTCGAGGTGAAGGCCGCGGTGGCGCGGGACGTGGCCGCGACCTCGGACGCGGTGGGCGTACGGGTCCACGCCCTCCCCGCGGACGGGCCACTCCACGAGGTCCGACTGGCCGTCCAGAAGGAGCTCTGGTATGCGCTCTGAGGGATCGAGACACCGCGGGCGGCCGGCGGTCGTCATCGAGTTCGTCGGCCTGCCCGGCAGCGGCAAGTCGAGCCTCTGCCGGGAGCTCGTGCGCAGCCTCGAACAGTCCGGCGTGGACGCGGCCATCCCGGAGAGGGCCGGGCCGGAACGCATCCGGCACCGCACGCGCGTCGGGCGAGTGCTGGGAGTGCCGGGGAGGCTGGGCAACGCAGCGACCTGGCTCCTGTTCACCGCGGGCGGTTGCGCGCACCTGTTCGGGGTCCTGCGCCAACGACCCGGACTGGTCCGCCACGTCGTCCTCGCACAGGTGGGACGGCCGCTCCCTGTAGCCCTTCGTTGGCACATCCTGCGGTGGTGGTTCGCCCAGGCGGGACGACGTGGACTGCTGGCCCGATTGGCCCGTCCAGGCGACGTGCTGGTCGTCGACGACGGCTTCGCCCACCGAGCCACCACCCTGCACGCCTCCCAGCGGGAGCGGCCCGACGCGGTGGAGGTGGTGCGATACCTCGACCGCATCCCACCACCGGATCTGACCATCGTCGTCCGATCCGCGGTCGCAACCTGCATCGATCGGGCCCGGGCACGTGGGCCCTGGCGGCACCGCCCGTTGAGCGACGTTGGACTCGCCGCGTATGTCTCCAACGCCGCGCAGGTGCTCGCGGTCGCGGTACGACGGGCTCGGGATCACGGGTGGACGCTCATCGAGGTCGAGAACGAGCGGCCTCTCGCGGTCGTCGCCGACGAACTGCAGCACCAGGTCCTCGCGTGGCTCGTGGAGCGTACGGATCCGACCCCGGCGAGCACCGTTGCCGAGGACCGGGCGTCGGTGGTGCAGCGTGCGTGACGCAGCCCCCACCGTGATGCTGGTCACCGCTGACCTGGATGTCGGCGGTGCGCAGGAGACCGTGCGGTCACTGGCGACCGCGTTGCCCGACACGGGATGCCGGGTGGTCGTGGCCACGTTTCGGGCGGGCCCCCTGGTCGACGAGATCCGCGCCGCGGGGACGCCCGTCCACGTGCTGCCGGACCGTCGACGCAGCGTCCTCGCGCTGGTGCCATTCCTTCGCGAGGCGCGGCAGCGGCGTCGAGACCTCGTGCGCCTGCTGGAGGCGCACGACGTCGAGGTGGTGCTGACGGCTGCACTGGGTACCTGGGAGCTCCTCGTCCTCACCCTTGCTCGCCGGGTCCAGGTGTGGTGGCGCATCGGCAACGTCGCCTTCACGCTGCGCCCCGAACACCTCCCGGCCCACCGTTGGCTGTACCGGCCCAAGCGTGCGGCGCAGCGGTGGCTGCGGCGCCTGGGCGCTCGCGTCGTGACGGGAATCGTGGCGGTGTCGGAGGACACGGCCCACGCGGTGCGCGATCACCTCGGGGGCGCCGCCGAGGACCGGATCGTGGTGGTGGTCAACGGGGTGGACGTGGACCGCTTCCCGCCCGTGGTCGACCGAGACGGACTCCGTGCCAGCTTGGGCATCGGCCCGGGTGACCACCTCATGGCGATGGTGGGGACCTTCAAGGCCCAGAAGGGGTACGACCAGCTGCTCGAGGCGGTCGCCGACGTGGCAGGGCAGGCTCCCGACCTGCACGTGGCGCTCGTCGGGGATGGTCGCCTGCGCGGTGTGATCGAGGCGAGAGTCCGCGACCTGAGGCTGGGCGACCGCGTGCACCTGCTCGGCAGCCGGCGCGACGTTCCCGAGATCCTGGCGGCCAGCGATTCCTTCGTCCTGCCCTCGTTGTGGGAGGGCATGTCGGTGGCCCTCCTGGAGGCCATGGCCACCGGACTGCCGGTCGTGGCGACGGCCGTGAGCGGCACCACCCAGGTCGTGCGGCACGGCGTCGAGGGGTGGCTGGTGCCACCGGGTGACGCCACCGCCCTGGCAGCCGCGATCACCGAGCTGCTGGCCGACCCCGCCGCGGCGCGTGCTCGAGGTGCTTCCGCCCGGTGTCGCATCGAGGCAGAGTTCAGCTCCCGCCGATGCGCCGAGCAACTGGTGGCCCTGTTCCGGCAGGCCGGGGTGGAACATTCGCACTTCCGGGGCGTCGGGATGGCCCGGCCGAGCAGATGGCTGCGTGATCGGCGCGTCGGATGACCGGGCGCCGCGCATCGACCGATCCACGAGGGCCAATTCTCGTCGGGGGCGCCAGTCGCTCGGGCAAGACGCTGCTGCGGTGGATGCTCACCTCGCACCCACGCATCGCCGTCTCGCGGCGGACGGAGATGTGGTCGCGGTTCCACGGCCGGTTCGGCGACCTGGAGGACCCCGGCAACCTCGACCGGTGCCTCGCAGCCATGCTGGCACGGGACCAGGTCGCCGCACTGCAGCCCGACGTCGACCGGCTGCGACGAGACCTGGCAACGGGACCGGCGACCTATGCGCGGCTGTTCGCGCTGCTTCACGAGCAGTGGGCGCGTCGTTCGGGCAAGGAACGGTGGGGTGACCAGAGCAGCATGGTCGAGCGGTACGCCGACCTCGCGCTGGCGGCCTGGCCGGGAGCCCGGCTGCTGCACCTGGTCCGCGACCCCCGGGACCGCCACGCTGCCCTCATCGAGAAGGCCGGCGGGTCCGTCCCGGTGACGCGGTCGGTTGGTGCGTGGCTGCGGTCGGCGGTGCTCGCGCGCCGCAACCTGTGCCGCCACCCCGAGGCCTGCCTCGTGATCCGCTACGAGGACCTCGTCGCAGATCCGGTGGGGATGGTCCGCGCCGTCTGCGCCTTCATCGGGGAGACAGACCATCCCGCGATGGCACGCATGGCCGCCGCACGGCGTTACGACCGGGTGCGGGCCGAAGCCCCCGATGGCATCCCCGTCACCGTCGAGGAGGTCGGACGCTTCCGGGGGGAGGTCGCCGAACGTGACCTGGCGGTCATCCAGCGGGCCGCAGCAACCCACATGCGTGCGCATGGGTACGCGCCCGTGCCCCTGGCTCCCGCACACGGAACGGCGGGGTGGGTGACCGGCCTCCCACTGCGCCTGCTCGCCGCCGGGACGCGGCCGGCACACGGCCCACGTGCCGTGCCGTCTGTCGACGCGGGGGGTGGGTGGTGACGGTGGCATGGAAGGCCGTGGTCGATTCGGACGCGTTCCGTCGGTTCGCCAAACGCGGGCCCGGCCGCGTCGTGTTCTCCAGTCGCGCCTACCGGCGAGCGAACCTGCAGCGGCATCGACTGATCGCCCGTCGCGGGCTCAGGCGGGACCCCGCACGCTTCCGGGACGTACGGACCTTCTGCCTGTTCATCGGGCACACCAAGAGCGGTGGCAGCATGGTGGGGGGACTGCTCGACGCCCATCCCCGGGTGGTCCTGTCCGACGAGCACGATGCGCTGCGCTACGTCGACGCCGGGTTCGATCGCGAGGCGATCTTCCACCTGCTGGATCGCGGGTCGCAGGCCGAGGCCCGCAAGGGCCGGGTCACCGCACGCCGTCTCGAGCCCTACTCCTTCCGGGTCCCGGGCCAGTACCAGGGGTCTGCACGGGCCCCCCTCGTCGTGGGCGACACCACCGCCGGCAAGACCACCCGCCGCCTGGCCGCCGACCCCCTTGCGCTCGACCGGGTGGCAGGGCTGATGGACGACGTGGACGTGCGTTTCGTCCAGGTGGTCCGCAATCCCTTCGACCCGATCAGCGTGATGCGGGTCCGTGGGCAGCGCAGCGTGGCCGACGCCGTCGACCACTACTTCGCGTCCTGCGACGCCCTGCTCGAACTCCGCCGGCGCATCGACCCGGAGCGGCTCCTGACGGTTCGCCACGAGGACTTCGTCCTCGACCCCCGCGTGCAGTTGGCCGCCGTGTGCCGCTTCCTGGGCATCGAACCCGACGCCAACTACCTCGACGCCTGCGCATCCATCATCGGCCATCGCGAGACACCCCGGCAGACCCTGGTCGAGTGGTCGCCGCGCTGGATCGAGGACGTGGAGCGGCGCATCGCGCAGGTCGACTTCCTGGAGGGCTACGCCCATGACGTCTGAGCGACACCTGGCGGCCGCGGGACCGGGCGTCGTCCCGGCCACCACCGGGCGCCAACGACCCGTTCCGGCACGCGAGACGTCCGATCGGCACGGAGGCCCCATCTTCGTGACCGGCGCCGATCGCAGCGGGACAACCCTGATGTTTGCGCTGCTGGCCTCGCACCCGCGGATCTCGATGGTCCGGCGGACCAACCTGTTCCGCTGGTTCGACGGCCGGTACGGCGACCTCGGGGACCCCGAGAACCTCGAGCGCTGCCTCGACGACCTGCTCGGGTACCGCCGCATCGACCACCTGCACCCGGATCGCGACCGACTGCAGCGGGAGTTCCGCCAGGGACCGGCGACCTACGGACGCCTGTTCTCCTTGCTCCACCGCCACCACGCCGAGCGGGTCGGCCGGCCACGGTGGGGTGACAAGTCGCTGCACAGCGAGCACTACGCGGACCAGATCCTGGAGGCGTTCCCCGATGCACGGATCGTCCAGATGGTCCGCGACCCCCGGGACCGGTACGCCTCGGTGCGCCGGCGCGGCGGTGCCAATCTCGACCGCGTGGGGGCAGCGACCGGACGGTGGCTGCGCTCGGCCCGGGCGGCGG
This sequence comes from uncultured Actinomycetota bacterium, assembly GCA_964505365.1. Lineage (GTDB taxonomy): Bacteria > Actinomycetota > Nitriliruptoria > Nitriliruptorales > Nitriliruptoraceae > CAWCLK01. The sequence continues at coordinate 29,031 of CAZDIF010000001.1, read as the reverse complement.
CACGCAACCGCCGTCGCTACCCGGACCGGTACCTGGTCGTCCGGTACGAGGACCTGGTGACCGATCCCGAGGGCACGATGCGGGAGGTCTGCGCCTTCATCGGTGAGGATTTCGTCTCGGTCATGCTGCAGATGGGGGCGGTCCCCGATCACCGCGTGGCAGGCGCCAACAGCTCGTTCGGGGACGTCGAGGCGGGCGCCATCACCACCCGGGCCGTGGGACGGTTCCGTCGCGTCCTCGAGCCGTCCGAGATCGCCTTCATCGAGATCGTTGCCGGGCGTCACCTCCGGGCCCTCGGCTACGCGCGCGCCCGGATGCCGATGTCCCTCCGCGACTGGCTGGCCCTGCTGGCCCACGACCTCCCGGTCCAGGGCGCGCGCATGCTCGCGTGGCTGGTGGTCGCGCATCGGGCGCGTCGGCGACCCGGGACCCGGGTGCCCGCGGAACGACTTCGCCCCCCCACGGAGGTCACCGATGGCCGCTGACACCGCCGCGCTTGCCGTACGGGCCCATCCCACCGCCATCGTCGAGGAGGGCGCTGAGGTGGGGGCCGGCACGAGCATCTGGCACCGGGGCCACGTTCGCGCGGGCAGCCGGATCGGCGCCCATTGCACGCTGGGCTTCGCCGTCTTCGTCGACGCTGGCGCCGTGGTCGGCGACCGGTGCAAGATCCAGAACCACGTCTCGGTGTACCAGGGGGTGACCCTCGAGGACGAGGTGTTCGTGGGCCCCCACGTGACCTTCACCAACGACCGGTTCCCGCGGGCGGCCTCGCAGGACTGGGAGGTGGTGCCGACCCGCGTGTGTCGTGGCGCCAGCATCGGGGCCAACGCGACCATCGTGTGCGGGGTCGAGGTCGGGGAATACGCCATGGTGGGCGCGGGAGCGGTGGTCACCGCGGACGTGCCCCGGCACGGGCTCGTGCTGGGTGCGCCGGCGCGTCTGCGAGGCTGGGTCTGCCGGTGCGGGCGGCCACTGGCGCGGTTGGGCGAAGACCTGGTGGACCGGTGCGGGCACTGTGGTCGGGACACCGCGGGGGTGGCCGCGTGATCGCCGTCGGAGAACCGATCCTCGGCGACCTCGAGGAGAAGCTGGTCCTGGAGGTCCTCCGGTCCGGGCAGCTCACCCAGGGGCCGATGGTCGAGCGCTTCGAGCGGGCGGTCGCCGAGACCGTTGGTGCACCACACGCGGTCGCCGTCAACAACGGCACCAGCGCCCTGCTGGCCGCGCTGCTCGCGCACGGGATCGGCCCGGGAGACGAGGTCGTCACGTCGCCGTTCACGTTTGTGGCGACCCTGAACACCATCCTGTTCGTGGGCGCCACGCCGCGCTTCGCCGACATCGGGGACGACTTCGCCATCGACCCCGAAAGACTCGACGAGGCGATCACCGAGGCGACCCGTGCCGTCGTGCCCGTGCACCTGTACGGCCTTCCGGCGGACATGCCAGCCATCCGCAGGATGGTCGGCAGCCATCCGGTCACGGTCATCGAGGACGCCGCCCAGGCGCTCGGCGCCGGTCACGCCGACGGTCCGGTCGGGGCGAGCGGCACGGCCTGCTTCTCCTTCTACGCGACCAAGAACCTCACCACGGGCGAGGGGGGGATCGTCACGACCGACGACGAGGAGGTGGCCGAGGCGGTGCGCTGGCTTCGCAACCAGGGCCAGCGTGGGCGCTACGACTACGCCCGGCCCGGCCTCAACCTGCGGATGACCGACCTGCAGGCGGCCCTCGGCGTTGCCCAGATGACGCGCCTGCCGGAGATCCTGGAGGCTCGACGGGCCAACGCCGCGGTGCTGGCGGAGGGACTGTCGGGGATCGAGGGGCTCCACCTTCCCCGTGAGCCGTCGGACGGCCGTCACCACGCCTTCCACCAGTTCACCGTCCGCGTGGGCGCGACGGCGGCCGTGTCTCGCGACGAGCTCGCCGCGCACCTGCGCGCCCGCGGGGTCGGATGCGCCATCTTCTACCCGCGCCCCGTGCACGACTACCCGTGCTTCCGCGACGACGCGCGGGTGGGCCCCACGCCGACCCCCGTGACCCGACGCGTCTCCCGCGAGGTCCTCTCCCTGCCGATCCACCCCGGCCTCACGACCGGTGACCTGGACCGCGTCGTGACCGCCGTGCGAGAGGTGCTGCCATGACCGACCTGCCTGCAGGGCGCCTGCCCCAGCAGCACGCGTCCGGAGGTCGCGGGGTCTGCGTCTGGTTCACCGGGCGCAGCGGCGCCGGGAAGTCGACCGTGGCCCACGCCCTGGTTCCACTGCTCGAGGCCGACGGTCGCACGGTCAGCGTGCTGGACGTCGTACCGGCCCTGCGCAAGGCTCGCGGCGAGCGCACGAGCGAGGAGAAGCTGCTGCGCAAGGCGTTCGTGGCCCGCGAGGTCGTCCGGCACGGGGGGATCGTGGTGTGCGTCACGGTCAGCGCTCGCCGCAGTGCTCGAGACGCCGCCCGGGAGATGGTCGGTCCGGAGTCCTTCGTGGAAGTGTTCGTCGACGCGCCGGCCGCGGTGTGCGAGGCCCGGCGGGCGGCACGGCCCAGCCGCCCCGCGCTGCGCAAGCGGGTCCGCCGCCGCCTCCGCCACCTCGTGGGCCGGCTGCGACCCGGCGAGGCCGTGTCCTTCGAGGAACCCGTTGCTCCCGACCTGCGCGTGGACTCGACGCACATGGCGCCCGGAGACGCGGCGCGAGTGCTGCATCGGCTACTGCAGGACCGGGAATTCCTCGTCCCAGGGGAGGCGCAGGGTTCCGGCTCCGCACGGGTGTCCACCACCACCGGGGGGCCGACATGACCCAGGCCCCACCGCGGCCGAACGTGCGGTCCCTTGCCGTGGCGGCCCAGGGCAAGGGCACCCGGCGGCTGGCGCGGCGTGCCTGGACCATCACCGCCCGATACGGGGTCTCGCCGGCTCGCATGGACCGTCGGCTCGCCCACCTGCTGGCCATCCTCGAACACCACGGCTGTTCGGCGACCCTCCCGATCACCGCATCCGCAGTCGAACGGCACCCGCGAGCCCTCGAGGCGTACGCCGCCCGCGGGATCGAGTTCGCCGTGCACGGCCTCTATCACGTCGACCACCTCGGTCTCGACGAGGCCGAGCAGCACGAGCAGTTGGCCAGGGCACGACAGGTGCTGGAGGCCGTCGGGATCCCGGTCACCGGGTTCCGCGCCCCCTACCTGCGCTGCGACGACCGCACGATGCGTGCCGTGCGCGCGACCGGGTTCCGCTACGACGCAAGCCGGGGCGTGCACTGGCCGGTCGCCGAGCACCTGGTCACGAACGCCTATCGGCGGGGCCTGGAGTTCTACGGCGCGGTCTCTTCCGCGGACCGCCTGTCGGTTCCCTGGGCCGAGGACGGGCTGTTGCGCATTCCCTACAGCCTGCCCGACGACGAGTCCCTGGTGGAACGCCTGCCACTGGCCTCGCCGGACGAGATCGCCCGGGTCTGGGCCGACGCCTTCCGGGCTGCCCACGCGGCCGGGGAACTGTTCACCGTGTCGCTGCACCCGGAACGCGTCGAGGCATGTACCGCCGGCATCGACATGGTGCTGGCCGCCGCGCGGGCCCCCGGGATGCGGGTCTGGATCGCTCGGCTCGATGAGATTGCCCGATGGTGGACTGCCCGGGGTCGGACGCACGTGGAGATCGTCGAGGACGGTGTCAACCGGCTCCGCGTCCGCGTCACGGGCCCACCGGAGGTCACCGTCCTGGTCCGGGGGGGCACCGGGGGCGGGGCCGGGCCTTGGGAGGACGGGTACGTGCGCACACGGGCGCGCGAGCTCACGGTCCCCGTCGACGGGAGGCGCCCGTTCGTCGGGGTCCACCCGGCGTGCCCGGCAGGAACGGCGGACCTGCTGCGCGACCAGGGCTATGTCGTCGAGACCACCACGAGTCCGACCACGCACACACGCTTCGTGTCGCGCGAGCTCGCACGCGACGGCGCACGCGCGATGGTGGACGCGCTCGAGTTGCCGGACACGCCGCTGGTACGGCTGGGCCGCTGGCCCGATGGGGCGCGGAGCGCCGTCGCGGTGACCGGCGACGTCGACGCGCTGACCCTCGGCGACTTCGCCTGGCGGGTGGTGGGCCGTTGATGACCACCATGAACACCCGTCCCAGCGCTGCCGGCACACCGGCCCCACCACGGCACGCGATGATCGTGCACGCCTACTACCCGCGAGGCGAGACCCGGGTGCAACGCGAGGCGGAGGCGTTGGTGTCCGCCGGCTGGGACGTGGACGTCCTCTGCCTGCGCAAGCCCGGTGAACCCCCGACGGAGACGTATCGGGGGGTTCGTGTCCACCGCATCCCGATGACGCTCGACAAGCGCAGCCTTCCCCGCCAACTGCTCAGCTACGTGAGGTTCTGCGGACGAGCGGGCCTGCGCCTCGCCCTGCGTCACCGGCGGACGCCGTACCGCACGGTGCAGGTGCACAACCTGCCGGACTTCCTGGTCCTCAGTGCCCTGGTGCCCAAGCTTCGCGGGGTTCCCGTCATCCTCGACCTCCACGACCTCATGCCGGAGTTCTTCGCTGGCCGCTTCCCGAGTCGGCGGTCCTGGGTTGCACGCCTCGTGCGCTGGCAGGAGCGCATGGCCTGCAGGTTCGCTGATCATGTCATCACGGTCAGCCACCACTGGCGTGAGACGCTGATGGCTCGTGGTGTGCCGGCCGACCGGTGCAGCGTGGTGCTCAACGTGGCCGACGAGGCGCTGTTCCCGCGGCGATCGGGTCCGCCAACCGGCCCAGAGTTCCACGTGCTCTACCACGGCACGGTGACACACCGGTATGGCCTCGACCTTGCCATCCACGCGGTGGAGATGTTGAAGGACGAACTGCCCGACCTGCACCTGACGATCCTCGGTCGGGGTGATGCGATGCCGCAGCTGCGTGAGCTCCGCGACGAACTCGGTCTCGCGGATCGCGTGCAGCTCCGAGACGAGATGGTTCTGGCGGAGCGCCTGCCCGACCTGATTGCGGCGGCAGATCTCGGGGTCGTTCCCTACCGGGACGACCCCTTCACGGATGGCCTGCTGCCCACGAAGCTGATGGAGTACGCCGCTGTCGGGATCCCGTGCGTGGCGGCGCGCACGACGGCGATCGAACGCTACTTCGCTGACACGATGGTCGAGCTCTTCAGGCCAGGTGACGCGGCCGACCTTGCCCGATGTATCCGAGCACTTCACGACGACGGCGATCGTCGTCGTGCGCTCGCGCGTGGCGCGGAGGTGTTCACGGGTCGCCATCCGTGGGAGGACGTCGCCGCCGGCTACGTGGCGCTGGTCGAGCGATGTGCTGCCGCTGCGGGCGCGCCCGGTTCCGCTCGGGCTCGTTCAAAGGCCGTAGACGACGTAGTTCATCCGGGGGAAGCCCCGGGTGACCGTGAGCGCAACGATGAGGCCGGGGTTTCCGGTGTGCCGACGCACGGTACGCCGACGACACCCGGTCGGGCGAGGCCGAAGAGGCGACCCGTGGGCAGGGGTGAGAAGCGATGAGGATCCTGGTTGTCAGTCGGATCGACGAGCATGCCATCCAGGTCCTGTCCCATCGGCACGAGGTCACGTGTGCCTTCGATCTCGGAGTCAGGGATCTCCGCCAGGCTGCCCGGGATCAGGACGTACTCGTCTTCCGGAGCGGGGTAACCGTCGACGCCGAGGTCCTCGAGGCTGCGCCGCGTCTCGGGCTGCTGGTGCGTGCCGGCTCCGGTCTCGACAACGTGGACGTCGATGCATGCGTACGCCGTGGCGTCACGCTGGTACCGATTCCGGAGCCCGGGGCCAGAGCGGTCGCAGAACTGACCTTCGCCCTCATGTTGGCGTTGAGCAGACACCTGCGTGAGGCTGACCTGTCGATGCGCCAGGGGCGCTGGCTCAAACACGAGCTCGAGGGGCGCCTGATCAGGGAGAAGGTGCTGGGCATCGTGGGCATGGGCAACATCGGTGGCTACGTGGCTGAGCTCGGCATGGCCTGGGGCATGCGCGTCGTCGGATGTGTGGACCGACCCGGTGAGATGGTCGCCACGCGCCTGCGGTGCCGGGGAGCTGAGATCGTTCCGATCGAGGACGTCATGGCCTTGGGTGACTACGTCACGGTCCACGTCCCGCTGACCGCGGCAACCCGTGACCTGGTCGACGCGGATCTCATCGGCCTGATGAAGCCCGACGCGTACCTGCTGAACCTCGCCCGCGGGGGAGTGGTCGACGAGTCAGCGCTACGCGAGGCCCTCGTCGAGGGGCGCCTGGCGGGCGCCGCCCTCGACGTCCATGAGAAGGAAGGGGAGGGCCAGCACTCGCCCCTGGCAGACCTGCCGAACGTGCTGCTCACGCCCCACATCGGTGCCATGGCCAGTGACGCACAGGCGGACATCGGCCGGCGCGTCGTGGCCTGCATCGACGCGTACGAACGCGGGGACGACCAGGGGAGTGTCCGCGTGTGCGCGGACGCAATGACGGCGTCGGTGAACGGCGCGGGAGGGTGACACAGCCGTGAGGAAGACGACGACATTCCGGCAGGCGCTCGAGGCCCCCGGGGGAACGTTCCTGATGGAAGCCCACGATGGAGTGAGCGCCCGCATCGTGGAGGAGGCGGGCTTCGCCGGCATCTGGGCGAGCGGATTGTGCATCTCGGCCGCGATGGGCGTCCGCGACAACAACGAGGCGAGCTGGACCCAGGTGCTCGAGGTGCTCGAGTTCATGAGTGACGCGACCTCGATCCCCATCCTGGTCGACGCCGATACCGGGTACGGCAACTTCAACAACGTCCGGCGCCTGGTGCACAAGCTGGAGCAGCGCGGCGTCGCCGCGATGTGCATCGAGGACAAGCTGTTTCCGAAGACCAACTCGTTCATCGCTGGCGAGAAGCAACCCCTCGCGGACATTCGCGAGTTCTGCGGCAAGCTCACCGCAGCGAAGGACACCCAGGTCGATCCGGATTTCTGCGTGGTTGCCCGCACCGAGGCGTTCATCGCGGGACGCGGTCTCGAAGATGCGCTGTGCCGTGCGGCGGCCTACCGCGATGCGGGCGCGGACGCCGTCCTGGTGCACAGCAAGCAGTCCACCGCGGAGGAGGTGCTCTCGTTCATGGATCGCTGGGACCGCGACTGCCCGGTGGTGGTGGTACCGACCACTTACAGCCGCACCCCCACGTCCGTGCTGGAGGAGGCAGGTGTGAGCATGATCATCTGGGCCAACCACCTGATGCGTGCCTGCATCGTGGCGATGCAACAGACGGCGGCCCAGGTGTTCCGTGAGCACAGTGTTGGAACCGTCGAGGACCGGATCGTGAGCGTGCAGGAGGTCTTCCGGTTGCAGGGGGCCGCCGAACTTGCGGAGGCGGAGGCCAGGTACCTGCCGTCCTCCGCCGTGGTCGGCGGATAGGCCTTGTCGTCGACGCTGCTCGCCTCGCCACCCCCGGCGCTCCTCGGGGCCATCGACGCCGTGCTGGCCGCTCGGGCCACGCTGTTCGTCGGCCGCGGGCATGTGTGCCCCTGCTGTGGATGGCACGTCCGCACGTTCACCAGGGGTGGCACGTCCCTGAAGCCACGTGCTGACGGCTACTGCCCGAGATGCAACGTGAAGGCGAGACACCGGCGCATCTGGTTGTACCTGCAGGAGCACACGGACCTGTTCACGGCGCCGACACGCCTGTTCCACGTGTCCCCCAAGTACGGATTCGCTCGTCGCTTTGCCCGCATGCCGAACATCGAGCACGTGGGCCTCGACCTGGTCCCGGGACCGCACGTCGACGTCGTGGGGGATCTCACGGCCACCCCATTGCCGTCCGAACGGTTCGACGCGGCGATCTGTGTCCACGTGCTCGAGGAGATCGAGGACGACCTGGCGGCGATGGCGGAGCTGCATCGCGTGCTCGCACCGGGGGGATGGGCGCTGGTGACGGTCCCGACGCGGATGGACGAGTCGACGTACGAGGACTCGACGATCACCGACCCCCGGGAGCGCAAGCGCGCCTTCGGCGAGCGTGCACACGTCCGCGTGTACGGGCACGACGTGATCGATCGACTGGAATCCGTGGGCTTCGAGGTTGACGTCGACCTGGCGGCGGACATCGACGCCCACACACTGAACCGATACGGGCTACGCGATGACGAGAACATCTTCTTCTGTCGCAAGACGTGAAGGACACCTCCGGAGGAGGGGCGCCCGCGACGGCGGGGCCATCGTCGCGCTGGTCGGGATCGACGGATCGGGGAAGACCACGGTTGCCCAGCAGCTGGCCGCGACAGGGCCGTGGCCGTCCCGGTACCTCTACATGGGGCAGAGCCTGGGCTCCAGCAATGCGCTCCTGCCCTCCTCGGCGGCAGCGCGCGCGCTCCGACGCCGGGCGGACAGGGCCTCAACCCTGCAGCCACGTACGGCTGCGCCCTCGGAACCCCGCCGACCGAAGCGTTCGAAGTACTCGCGAACTCGCTCCATGGTGGCCATGGCCAACCGGGTGCTCGAGGCCTGGTGGCGTGGCCGCGGCGCGGCCAGCGATCGACGCCAAGGTGTCGTGGTGGTGTACGACCGCTACATCCCGCTCGAGGCCACGATCGCCCTGGCCGACCCGGGACGTTCGGAGGTCCACGCCCTGGACCGCCTCGAACGTCGACTCGTGCAGCGACTCGTACCACCTCCCGACCTGGTGATCCATCTCGACACCCCGGGCGAGGTCGCCGCGGGACGCAAGGGGGACGCCACGGCGCGCCGCCTCGAACGTTGGCGCCGTGTGATCCAGGACTGGGGGGCGGGTCGTCGTGAGTTCGTGCGCGTGGATGCGACGCGTCCGTTGGCGGAGGTCGTCGTCACGGTCCAGTCGGTCATCCAGGCGCTTCTGGACACCTCGCCCTCCGTGGTTCCGAGTTCGGGGCACGGGGTGCGACCATGAGACGACGAAGCCGGGCCGATCCGACGAACCCCCGCGCAGTCATCGTCGGGCTCGACCACATCAACGGCATTCAGGCCGCCCGTGTGCTCGCTGGCCGGGGTGTGCCGGTGGTGGGACTGGTGCAGGACCCCGGACACTTTGGATGTCGAACACGGCTGTGCGAACAGATCGTCGTCGCGTCCGAGGGCGAGGATGCTGTGGTCGCCGCACTGCAGGATCTGGGTTCCACGCTTGCTCTCCCCGGCGTTCTGGTCCCCGTGACCGACGCCCATGTGCGCACGATCTCCCGTCATCGATCCGTGCTCGAGCCGTGGTATCGGATCCGACTGCCTGATCCTGACGTGGTCGAGATGCTGATGGACAAGGCGTGCTTCTATCCATGGGCGATGCAGCACGGCTTCCGCGTTCCGCGCTCGGTCTACCTGTCGGAACCGTCGGATGCGGAACGGGCCACGCGGGAGCTGACCTTTCCCTGCGTGCTGAAGCCACCGCTGTCGGCGACGCCCGAGTGGGAGCGTCAGAGTCGATTGAAGGCCTACATCGTCCCTGACCCCGAGGCGCTTCTCGCCGCGTACGCGCGGCTCGCGTCCCTGGCGGACGTCCTGATCGCCCAGGAGTGGATACCGGGTCCGATCAGCAACCTCTACTCGGTCAATGCCCACGTTGGGGACGACCATCGTCCGGTCGGCACCTTCGTGGCACGCAAGCTGCGACAGTGGCCGGTCGACACCGGCGAGAGCAGCCTGGGACAGGAGTGCCGCAACGACGAGGTGCTCGACATCGCGACGCGGTTGTGGGGCAGTCTTGCCTACCGCGGGCTCGGGTACGTCGAGGTCAAGCAGCATGCGATCACCGGCGAGTACGTGATCATCGAGCCGAACGTGGGCCGCCCCACGGGACGGTCATCGATCGCCGAGGCCGGCGGGGTCGATCTGCTGTACGCGATGTACTGCGACGCCAACGACCTGCCGCTGCCCCCCAACCTGGAACAGCAGTACGGGACGGTCAAGTGGATCCACCTGCGTCACGACCTGCAGTCAGCCGTGACCATGTGGCGGAGGGGCGATCTGTCGCTGGGCGAGTGGCGGCGGTCCCTCCGAGGACACAAGGCCCACGCCCTGTTCTCATGGTCCGACCCGGGTCCCTTCGTGGGTGATCTCCTCCGTGCGGGGCGCCTGTTGCTGTCGGCCAGGGAACGGCACGCACGGGACTACGAAACGGCCGCAGCCGTGGTCACCCGGGGTGATCCCGAATGACCATCGAGGTGGTTCGGAGGCTGCCTGACGGCCAGTGGCGGGAGTTCGTGGCGGCGACGCCGGGGGGAAACGTCTTCCAGACCCCAGAGATGTTCGAGACGTTCCGCCGGGCTCGAGGGCACCGACCATCACTCCTCGCGGCGAGGCGCGCGGGGGAGGTCCTCGCCCTGCTGGTCCCGGTCGAGGTGGCCGTCGGGCCCGATGTCGCGCGTCGGGTCGCGACCCGTTCGATTGTCTACGGTGGCATCCTCCACGTGCCGGGGCCCGACGGGATCAACGCCGTGGACCGGCTCCTGCGGACCCACGAGGCGAGCGTGCACCATGCCGTGCTGCTGACCGAGTTGCGCCACATCGTGGACGCCGGCCCAGTCGGAGACGTCCTGGAGGCGAACGGCTACACGTACGAGGATCACCTGAACTACCTCATCGACCTCGACCGGCCGGCGGACGACCTGCTCGCCTCGATCAGCCGGAGCACGCGGAAGCAAATCCGCAGGGGCCTGCGACAGGGTGAGGTGCTTGTCGAGGATGCCGTCAGCCGGGAGGACCTCACCGCGTGGTACCGGATCCTGGAGGAGACGTACCGCAACGCTCGCGTGCCGTTGGCCGACGCGTCCCTGTTCCGTGCTGCCCATGAGGTGCTCGTGCCCCGGGGCATGGTGCGCTTCGTGCTGGCGCGGATCGGTGAGACCATCGTCGCCGCGTCGGCCGAACTCGCCCATGGCGACACCGTGTACGGGTGGTATGGGGGAGTCGACCGCCAGTACTCGAGGTCCACTCCGAACGAGTTGTTGATGTGGGATGTCCTGCGTCGTGCATCGGAAGAGGGCTACCGGGTGTACGACTTCGGTGGGGCGGGCCGCCCAGACGAGGCGTACGGAGTCCGGGACTTCAAGGCGAAGTTCGGCGGCGACCTGGTGTGCTACGGGCGGCACACGCGGACCCATGCGCCGGTTCGCCTGCGACTGGCCCGGGCGGGTTACGAGATGTACCGGCGACTTCCCAGCGGAGCGCGGGTCTGATCGGTTCTCACCCCACCGGGACCTGTGCGTGTGCACCGCTGCGGACCAGGTCGATGACCCGATGGTGCGCCGAGAGCTGGCGGGTCACCGCTCTCGCGTCCGGCGAGTCGTGGCCGAGCACGATGACCTCCGAGTCGCGGAGGAGTTCGGCGGGGGTGTCGACCATGAGTGTGGCGATGTGGGGGATCTCCCGTTCGATGTAGCGCCGGTTCGCGCCCACCAGGTTTGCCACGGCGACGTGGGGGTCGTGAACCCGGAGGTCGTAGCCCTTGCCGATGAGTCGCTCGGCCAGTTCCACGAGGGGACTCTCGCGCAGGTCGTCCGTACCGGGCTTGAAACTGAGGCCGACCAGTCCGATCCGTCGTTCGCCGGTGGCCATGACCTCCTGGAGCGCACGGGAGACGTGGTCCCGGTTGCTGCGCAGGATGGCGCCCAGGACCGGGGTGTCCACGTCCAGGTGGCGCGCATGGTGCACGAGCGCCCGCAGGTCCTTCGGAAGGCATGAGCCCCCGAAGGCGAAGCCGGGCCGCAGGTACCGGGGGGAGACGTTCAGCTTGGTGTCGCGGCAGAAGATCTCCATCATCTGGGTGCTGTCGATTCCCTGCCGCAGGCAGATGCTGTCGATCTCGTTGGCGAACACAATCTTGAGGGCGTGGAAGGCGTTGCAGGCGTACTTGAGCATCTCCGCGACACGGACCGGGACCACGAGGGGCGGCGACGGCGCCCCCTCGTACAGTTCCGCGATGGACCGCGCCGTCTGGTCGTCGTCCGCCCCGACGATCGTGAACGGCGGATCGTAGAAGTCCTTCAGTGACGAACCTTCGCGGAGAAATTCGGGGTTCACACCGACGAGCACGCCCTGGCCGACGATGCGGCCAGACGTACCCTCGAGCGCTGGGATGACGACCTGGTCGGTACTTCCTGGCAGGAGGGTGCTCCGGACGACGACGGTGTGCGGTGCGGCCTTGTCACGGAGACGGTGGCCGATCTCGCCACAGACCTTCTCGACCTGCGACAGGTCGAGACCCCCACTCTCGAGACTCGGCGTACCGACACAGATCATGGAGATGTCGGAGCCCGACACGGCCTCATCGACGTCGGCCGTCGCTCGAAGCTGCCCAGAGCGCACACCGCGCAGGATCAGGTCGTCGAGTCCGAGTTCCACCACCGGGGCTCGACCGCCGGCGACGGCCGCGACCTTGCTGGGGTTCGCGTCGACGCCGATGACGGTGTGCCCGTCTTCGGCGAGCACGGCGGCCGTCACAGCGCCCACATAGCCGAGGCCGAACACGCTGATCCTGGACATTGGACTCACCCCTCCTGTGTGGCGACTGCTGCCCTCGACGCGATGAGCGGGGACAGTTGCTCCACCAGCCCGTCACGGGCCCGCCGCCACTCCTCCTGCCGCTGGTCACGAAGTTCCTGCATGCCCTTGCGGTGCCGCGCGTGTTCCGTTCTCATCTCTCGGATGCCGCGGAGGATGTCCTCCGTTGTCGCGTCCACGTGGACGGTGCCCAGTTCGAAGTACTCCGTCAGGACGTCCCACTGAGAGGTGATGAGCGGCGTTCCCAGTGAGAGCGCCTCGCAGGCACCCCGTTGCATCGTGTGGTCGCGGGTGGTCAGGCACATCACGGCATCGACTGACGACAACAGGCCGTAGTAGTCCTCGTCGGGTAGGAAGCCCGTGAGGTGGACGTTGGGCGGCAAGGGGGACGGCACGCGACCCGGTGCCCGGTGGTTCGGACCGGTGACGTGGTACACGACATCGGGCGTGTCGGCGGCGGCCGACACGATGGCCTCGAGGGGCTCGTCCGGGGCGAAGCTGCTGACCACGGCGACGTTGAACGCGTCTGGTAGGGCCGGCCGTGCCCCGATTGGAAACCCGGTCGGGACGTCCCGAACAACCATGGATCGGCCCCCGTCGTCGTGGACGACGTCGGCCATGTGCCCGTTGGTGACCACGGTCGTCACGGCATGCCCGAGGAGCCGGCGGTGGAGCCACCGTGGACGTCGCCAGTAGGGCAGGTCGAACGCCCCGCTGTGCGCGTCGACCACATAGGCGGCACCCGACACGACCGCGTAGAGGTGGACACACAGCACCGCGAGGCTGGGCGGACTCTGGACGAAGACCACATCCGGCCGGTGACGTTGCAGCAGCCACAGCGTCCGGACGGCCTGGATGGCATAGCGCAGTGGCGCGGTGACCAGCCCGCGTCGGCTGAACGACGTCACGAAATGGACGTCGATCTCCAGCTCACGCGCGAAGGCCCGGCTGCGCGGGCCGTAGCTCGGGGGACCCCACACGACGAACAGGGCGCGACCTGCCAGCGTCCTGGCCACGTCGGCTGTCTCTACGGATGTCGTCACGCCATCACCTCGCGAAGTCGCCGGACGTTGCTCTCCACGTCGAAGGCCTCGACGACGCGGTGCCGACCGCCCCGTCCGAGTGCCCGTGCCCAGTCCGGATCCGCCAGCAGGGCACCGATGGCGTCCGCGAGCGCCACGGAGTCCCCGGGAGGGACGAGCAGTCCCGTGTGCCCGTGCAGGACAGCCTCCGGGATGCCCGAGTGGTCGGTCGACACGACCGGCAGCTCCATCGCCATGGCCTCCAGGATGACGTTGGGGATCCCGTCCCGGTCGCCATCCCGGGCCGTGACGGAGGCCAGCGCGAAGACGGAGGCAGTCCGGTAGCGCGCTCGCACCTCGTCCCACGGCAGCGCTCCTCGGAACACCACGGTTCCCTCGAGGCCCAGATCCGACGCCAACGACTCGAGGTGGTGGCGGAGCGGACCGTCGCCCACGATCTCGCAGGTGAAGTCCTGCCCGCGGTCCATCAGCTGTCGACAGGCCTGGAGCAGGTGGATGTGGCCCTTCTTTTCACGGAGTTGTCCGACGGACAGAACGATCGGCGGTCTCCCCTTCCGCTCCGTTCCCGGTCGGTAGCGCTCCGCGTCGATCCCATGGTGGATGCAACGGATCTTGACATGGTCGCGAGCGTCGGCGAGGGATGCGAGATGACGGGCGTTGTACTCGGTGCAGGTCGTGACCGACGTGGCTGCGTTGATCTTCTCCGCAAGGAGTACCGGGTCGACGAAGATGTCGCTGGCGTGGCCCGTAACGCTGTACGGGATGTCGAGCAGTCGCCCCACCACCAGGGCCACCAACGCGGCCCGGTCGAGAAAGTGGGCGTGGAGTCGCTGCGTCCGAAGGCGCGTGTGCACCACATGCGCCACGCAGACCCCTTCGGTGATGTGGAGGAGCGTTCGTGCGCGGGCACGCAGAGTCGGGTGCGGGCGTCGCACCAGCCCCACCACCAGTGCCACGTACCTGAGTGGATGCCGTGCGATGATCGCCGCGTGTGCGCGCAGCACATCATGGGTCCGAACGGGCAACAGGTAGTGGGTGACGTCCGCCATGGCGCGCTGGTCGTGGGACAGCTTGCCTGTCGGTCTTCGGAGGGACACGACACCGACAGCAGCCCCGTCCTTGCGCATCGATGCGATTTCCCGGTCGATGAACGTGGTGGTCAGGATCGGGTACGTGCCGATGACGTAGAGCATGTCGAGGGTGTTCGCCAGATCTCCACGGCTGGTCACGAGCGCACCGCCTCATCCTCGTGGGACGCCACGAGCGACGCGACGAGCCCGAGCGTGAGCCACCACAACCCCAGGCCGAACGACACCCGCATGTTGCTGAAGTTGTTCACGGCCACGTGGGCGAGCAGCGCCAACCAGAGCAGCAAGGTCAGTCGTGAGTTGCCAGGGTCAAGGGGGCCGCGTCGACGGGCCGCACGAGTCCGCGACCACCAATACACGACGGGCGCCACGAACAGGACGAGGCCGATGACGCCCTGCTCCGCGGCCAGGGTGAGGTAGAGGTTGTGTGACGCGTGGTCCTTCTCGGGGTAGTAGCCCATCACGGGACCCTGGTATGGGCGGTCGAAACGGTCGAAGTTCTCGTACCCGAACCCGGTGAGCGGTCGTTCCTGGAGCATGCGCATCGACGCAAGGGCGACGGGAAGTCGAGCCAGTGCCGACTCGTCGGCCTGTTCCGAGTCGAGCCGTTCGGATGCGAACTGGAACTGGGAGGTCAGCAAGCCTGAGGAGACCACGAGGATCGCGACCATCCCGACGATCAGGGCCAGGCGCCCGACGATGCGCCGGTGAACCAGCAGTGCCGCTCCGATTGCCAGCAGGCCTGCGAGCCAACTGCCTCGTGAGAACGTGAGGAACACCATCCCGACCGCGACCGTGAAACCGAGGTACGCCAGGACCCGCCGGAGGGAGCGCGTCGCCGCGGCAGCCTCGTCGAGGAGGACGAGTGCCCCGGTGATGACCGTCACCCCGTACACGGACACCGACCTCACGGTTCCGGTGGTCCGAGCCCGAGGCTCGATGGACTCCCAGGCCGACGGCAGAAGGCTCGGCATCCCCCACGAGACCAGACCAACCGCGACCTGGATGGCAAGCGCAATGGCGATCGCCGGGAACAGCCATCGACGGATCTCGTCCCGGTCGGGTCCGAGGAGACGCACGGCCGCATACAGGCACACCGGCATGGCGACATTGTCGTACAGGTGGATCGTCGCGTCTCCGGCGCTTGGGGACGTGTAGGCGACGGAGATCAGGCCCGCCACGACGTATCCGGCGGCCAGGGCGTCCACCCATCGGAGCCGCTTCAAGGGTCGGGTGTTCTCGATGACGAGGGGTCGGAGGACGAGGGCGAGCAGCAGCGCGACGGGGAGGAGCCGGTGCACGATCCAGAACACCATGCGGATCGACATCTGGTCCGTGTTCACGACCAGCGGCGCGAGGACCAGCCATGCCGCGACGCCGGCCAGGGGCTCCCGGTGGAGCAGTGTCACCGCCGGCACCATCACGAGCAGTGTCACGGCGACTGGCCACTGCCCAGCGGCGACCAGGCCCCCAAACACCACCCCGGATCCGACGGCGACCGGTACCGGCCACAGCATGCGGAGCTTCGGTCGCGGAACGAGGGCAGGAAGGCGGCTGATCGCTGTCGAGGGGGTCATGCGGGCGCCCTCTGGGTAGGAGACCGGAGGCTTCCTCGGCGGCGACGCATCGCGTCACCCCAGGACCAGGCCCGTGCCATCGCGACCTCCATCGGCAGTCTCACGATGGCGAACCACAGATTCCGAAGGGATGTGAGCTGAGGGCTCACGAGCTCGTAGCCGGCCGCCGCCATGTCGGTCGCCGCCATCCGCTCGATGACGGCGATCTGGGTCGAGGTCAGCCTCTCGAGGTACCGGCCGACCGGCCCCTCTGATGCTTCCGGGGGCCAGAGACCGCAGACGCAGGAACGCTGCGTTCCCTGCAGGGCGAACATGGAGGGCGTGTACTCCTCCGCGATGAAGCTGCAGATGAACTGGAGAACGGCCCCGGGGTCGTTCATCACGTCCTCGTACCTCACGGCGCGGTAGTGGTCGGGATCACGGGCGGCGAGGTCTCGGGCCACGCGGACCGACCGCAGCCACTTTGCCGTGTCCCTTCCCGCGGTCCTCCCGTGCCCCGTCCCTGCCCTTGTGGATGCCAGGTGGTCGCGTGGGTCACGCACGACGTGCAGGATCCTGGCGTCCGGGAAGTCGGCGAGGAGCTCGCTCGCGTGATGTTCGATCGCTGGTGAGGTGTCCGCCCACCGGGACTTGTGCCTCCGGTGCGCGTGCTGCAGCCCGATGAGGGCCAGCAACCGGGCATAGGTGCGCTCGCCAGCGTCGAGGAAGTTCTCGCGGACCAGGTCGAGGTCGACGCCCAGCGCCCGGATGAGTTGATGGTCCCGCAGGACCGAAATGCACCGGGACAGGTCCTCTGGTGCGGACAGGTCAGCCAGGTCCCCGCCGAAGCGCGGCCAGACGTTGAGGCCACACGTCATCGCGATGTTCGGGTGCGACCCGAGCAAGCCGGCGAGGATGTGTCGGCCACTGTGGTCGAGTCCTGTGACGAAGATGGGGGACACCCCGCTCAGCGTGGTCACCGCAGCCTCCTTCACCAAGCCGCCGCGGCGCGGCCTGTCGCACCGATCGGAGGTGTCTGGCCGATCACGTCCCCCTGCCGTTCGTGGACGTGCCCGCGAGGTACTGGACCCTGGCCCTGGGCAGATCGTGAGGCTTGGCCAGGTGCTGGAAGACCTCCATGGCGTTCGGGTCGCCCCTTCTGTCCTGTTGGGTGCAGATGCAGACGCTGCTGACCATCCGGACCGATCCCGACACTCGGTTGACCAGCGTGGGGGCGACCGCGTCGCGGACGGCGACGATCTCCCTCTGAAGCCCGTCGACCCCGGGTTCGGGAACGACCGCGACGATGGTGCCGTCATCGAGCACGCCGACCTCGATGGAGTTGCGCAGGTGTGCGAGCAGACCGTCCGCGACGATCCGCGCTGTCCGGTCGCGCTGGTGGGCAGAAGGCTCCTCATGTGACAGGGTGAGGGTGGCGAAGGCCACTCGCTGGCGGGGGAGCGCAAGGCGGTCAATCTGGTCGTGGACGGTCCGGCGAAGCGCTTCTTCGTCTGCGATGCCGCTGCGATTCCATGGACGCATGGGGCCGTGTCCGCGGTGGAGTTTCTCCGCAAACAACGCCAGCCCCATGCCCAGGCTGAGCCCGAGCACGACGCCGAGCGCGATCGTGAGCCGCCGATCGGGCGCAACGGGATCGTCAGAGAGATCCGGCAGGTCCAAGGGTGTAAGAAGGTACGCGTCCCCGCTTTCCTGCACGTAGGTGGCAACTTCATCCATCATGATCGTCGCCAGTTCGTGGGCCAGTGCTGGGTCGGGGCCCGTAACGCCGATCCGCAGGATGTTCGTGCCCGTGACGATCTCGGTCGTCATGTCGAGGTCGCGCATTCTCGGGTCGTCAAGTCGAGCAGCGGCACGCTGGCGGATCACGTCGCTCCGGGCGATCGCCGCATAGGTGGAATTGATCTCGGCACCCCGGATCAAGGTGCCAACGGCCCGCAGTGCGTCTTCCTGATCCACCGCCCGCGGACGAATCACCATGGTGCCCTCGGAGGCAAACACGTCGGGCTGCTGGTTCACGAGGTAGAAGGTGGTGGCGATCGTCGGGACGCTGGCGAGGACGATGATCCACCACCAGCGGACGAAGATGCGCAGGTAGTCGATCAGGACCACGGCCGTCCCCCGTTCGGTGTGGGCATGGATGCGGAGAGGCTCGTCACGGGCTCGTCGATGACGATGGGTTCGGCATCGTCGGTCCGATCCCCTCCGGCTGCGTGGCTGCCGACTCTCGAGTGTTGGCGCACACGGCCGTTGCGTACCGGGCTCCCGTTGTCCAGGTGGTCGTTGTGCACCCTGCCGTGGGCCGGGAGGTGGACGGGGAGTTGGACGCCTCCAGCACGCAGGGATCGCTGGGCGGCATCGATGGCCTCGACGACATCGACGCCGCTCCAGGCATCCGTGATCGGGAGTGCACGGTCCCGAACGCAATCGGTGAAGTGCTGGAGCTCGAGGCGGAGGGGTTCCTCGAACTCGATGTATGGGCTCACGGCGCTCCCGTAGTGGTAGGCGTACTGGAAATCGCTGAAGCTGTCCGTCGGGCCCTTCACGTCAACGTGCTTGTCGTAGACCTTGACCTTCTCGTGCGGCTCCAGATCGTCGTGAACGGCCATCATGGAGCTGCCGACGACCGTGATGCGGCGCGTCTTGCACGGGTCCAGCCAGCTCATCCGGATGTGTGCCAACACCCCGCTGGGATACGTGAAGGTCAGGTACGCAAGGTCTTCGAGTGCATCACGAACGCAGGCAACACCTCGGGCGCTCACGCTGTCGGGCGTCTGCCCGAGCAGGTACGAGATGATCGCGATGTCGTGGGGGGCGAGGTCCCAGATGACGTTCAGGGACGGGTGGAAGAGGCCCAGCCCAGCCCGCACGGCGTCCACGTACCGGAGCGTGCCCAGCTCGTCCCGGCTGATCATCTCCTTGAGGTGACGGACGGCCGGGTTGAACACGCCGATGTGACCGACCATGAGGACGCGGCCCAGCTGGTCGGCCTGCCGAGCCAGGGCACGGGCGTCTGCCGTGTCGGTGGCCAGTGGCTTCTCGACCATCACGTCGAGCCCGTGGTCGAGGCATTCGGTCACAATTGGGTGATGCGTCTGTGGGGGTGTTGCGACCACGACGGCGTCGAGTTGCATGCCGAACAGGTCCGTGTGGTTCGAGGTCACCGTCAACTGGGGATAGCGGCCGCGCAGGTACTCGAGGCGCTCGGGGTCCTGTTCGGCCACCGCCGCCAGATCGACGTCGGCAAGCTCATGAAGGACCCGGATGATGTTCGGGCCCCAGTAGCCGCATCCGATCACGGCAATGCGTGCGCGGGTCATGGTCAATCTGCTCCCCTCATGAACAGCACAGCCGGAACCGACAGCACCATGATCTTCAGGTCGACCCACAGACTGCGCTGTTCCAGGTATTCGAGGTCAAGGGCGAACAACTCGTCACGGCCGATCCCTGCCCGGCCACGGATCTGCGCCCACCCCGTGACGCCGGACGGGCAGGCCAGCCGCTTTCGATCCCACGGCTCGTACAGTTCCGCTTCGTACGGCATGGGTGGTCGAGGTCCAACCAGTGCCATGTCCCCACGAACCACGTTCCACAGTTGCGGGACTTCATCGAGGCTGAGTCGACGGAGCCAGGCGCCGATGCGTGTCACGCGAGGATCGGCCGCTGGTCGGAAGGATCCGCCTGGTCGGCGATCAGGATTGAGTTCCTTCAGGCGTTCGGTGTCCCGTGACAGGTACGCGCTCATGTACTCCCGGTGGATCCGTGGATCTGCGTCCGCAACCATGGTCCGAAGCTTCAGCAGGGTGAAGGGTTCCGCCACCCAGACCCAGCCGTCTCCGCGTCGCACCCGACGACCGTGCAGGCGGTCCTGGCGATAGATGGCGGGGCCAGGGCTGTCGAGCCGAACAAGGGCAAGGAGAAGCAGCAGTACCGGTGACAGCAGTGTCAGCACAGCCAAGCTGATGCTTGTCTCGATCACTCGCTTGGCGATGCGGTACCCGGGCCGGGGTTCCGTCTCCGTGGCCACCATGAAGGACGTGGTCTCGTCCCAGGACGTGTTACGCGAGGGCCTGCCGCCCTCGATCGGCGTCGCAGCAATCTCGGAGGCCTCGAACAGACCTTCCGTGCTCAGATGATTCTGCCCCATCTGCATCGAAAGCCCCTTGGTCGACGGACGGCGACCGTGGTCGGCCGGGTCCACAGAAACAGGCGCCCCGTCCCTGGCCTGAAGAGAGTCCGTCTGTCGATTGCACCGTACGAGCAGGCGGTGGGACTCAAGTCCCCAATTTGATGTACCCGTCCTACGATGTTCATCCCATCCAGCGTCTACGTCATGCGCATGAGGAGCCCGGTGGCCGACGCCATAGGGTGAACTCTGGGGCCCTCACTTCTCGCGGAGGCGGGGTCCGTCTCGCGGCGGTCCGTCCTCGGATTGACCTACTGGCCAGGGGCAAGTCATGCGGTGTGGCGAGCGCGTTCGACGGTTGCAGTTCGGGGCTGGCAGGACTCCGCGGCTGGCGATGGTGGTCGTCCTCAGCGTGCTGGCCGGCGCCCTTACCCCCACGGGCGTGGCATCGGCGCAGGTGGCGTTGGGGTTGCCCGCTCGGGAGGTCCGAACGGTCCACACGGCAGACGTGGGCATCCCGCGTCCCCAGGGTGTGGCGGTCGACCCGGCCGGTGGGGTGCTCGTGGCGGCGCCGAGCGTCGAAGGTGACGGGACCATGCTTGCCCGGGTGGGTGGTCCGGACGCGTCGATGGGGACAGCAACGCTGCCAGCCAGCCTGCTCAGGACCATGGCCTTCGATGCAACCCGGTCGGAGGTCACTGTGCTCGATGGTGACGACATGCTGGCCGTGCCCGTCGACCGACTCTTCCAGTCCGCGCCACCTGTGCGGCGGACGCATGTCGGGTCGGTAGCGGGGGAGCCAGTGGGCGCCACCGTCGACCGGAGTGGCACCCTGATCGTGCTCGACGCACGCACCAACAGCCTCGTCCACGTGGACCGCGACGTGGACAGCGCCTCCTGGCCCCGCACCCCCATCTCGCAGCTGAGGAAGGCTGACCTGCGCGGGTTGGCCCACAGTTCGAGTGACGACCTCGTCTACACCCTGAACATGGATGATCGAGTCCTGTACGGGCTCGACGGTGACGGGCGGATCGCGCGGTCCTACGACTTCGGTCACGTGTCGCTGTGGGACCCGCAGGCGATCACGTTCGCTCCGAGCACCGACAACACCGACGACCCCGACACGATGAACGTGTTCATCGCCGATGCCGGCAGCAATGACCTCCAGGGGGGCGTGACCGAGGTGACGCTCGTCCAGCTCGAAGCGACGACCGTGGAGGAGATCACGGCATCTCTCGTCCAGGTCATCGACACGTCCCAGTGGGACCCGGCCAGCCCCGACCCCTCGGGCATCGCGTACCGCCCCGAGACCGACCGTCTCGTCGTGGTCGATTCGGAGGTCGACGAGACCACCGGGGCCGGACACAACTCCACGAACATCTGGGAGTCGACCCGGACCGGAGCCGTGACACAGAGCGCGGACTTCCGCTCCTACACCAAGGAGCCGACCGGTGTCGGCTATGACCCGGCGACCACCACGTTCTTCATCTCCTCGGACAGTGGCAACTCCGGCATCCACGTCATCCAGCCCGGTCCGGACGGTGACCTCTACACGTTGTCCGACAACGTCCACACCTTCATGGACATGGAGACGTCCCACGGCGTGACAGATGCGGAGGACCCGGTCTTCGACACCGTGTCGGGCCACCTGTTCTTCGCCGACGGGGTGAACACCGAGATCTACCGCATCGACCCGGTCAATGGGGTCTTCGGCGACGGCGACGACGTGGTAACCCACTTCGACGTGGGCCAGCACGGGCCGACCGACGTCGAGGGATTGAGCCGGGACCCGTCCACCGACAACCTCCTGGTCGGGGACCGACGGTCCCGCAAGATCCATGAGATCACCCAGAGCGGGGACCTCGTGCGCATCATCGATGCGTCGGGCATCCCGAACCTCGCGCACGTCTCCGGGCTCGAGATGGCACCCTCGAGCACGCCGGAAGGCCAGAAGAGCTACTGGATCGCCGACCGGGGCATCGACAACGGCCAGGACTCGAACGAGAACGACGGAGAGGTCTTCGAAGTCACGATCGGTGAGACCACCGTCAACAGTCCGCCGACGGTGGAGTCGGTGACGATCGATCCGTCGGCGCCGACCACCGATGAGGTGGTGGTTGCCAACGTGGTGGCCTCGGATCCTGACGGGGATGCGTTGACCTACACGTACCAGTGGGCGGTCAATGGGGTGGACATCGAGGGGCAGACCGGTGCGAGCCTGGATCTGGCGGTGGCTGGCCATGGCGACGAGGGGGATGCGGTCACGGTGGCCGTGACGGCCCACGATGGCACCGACAGTTCGGCTGTGGCGACCTCGGATCCGGTCACGGTGGTCAACAGTGCGCCCGTCTTCGACCAGGACCTGGGTGACCGCACCGATGCCGAGGGCACGGTGGTGAGCCTGGCGGCGCCGGCCAGCGACGCGGATGGTGATCCGCTGACGTGGGCTGCGTCCGGGCTGCCCGACGGGCTGACCATGGATGCGGCCACCGGCACCATCTCGGGCACCATCGCCGCCGGGGCTGCCGGCAGCTACCCGGTCACCCTGACCGTGACCGACGACGACACCGCCAGCGACACCGACACGTTCACCTGGACCGTCACGACCGTCAACAGTCCGCCGACGGTGGAGTCGGTGACGATCGATCCGTCGGCGCCGA
>CAZDIF010000001.1:0-5955 GCA_964505365.1 uncultured Actinomycetota bacterium | reverse complement strand
GACCGACGACGACACCGCCAGCGACACCGACACGTTCACCTGGACCGTCACGACCCCGGACTTGCCTCCGGCGCCCGTGGGCCTGACCGTGTCGCCCACGTCTGTCGGATTCGACCTCGACTGGGACGACAGCCCCGACCCCGACGTCGCGGGCTACCGCATCCGTCGGAGTGACGATTCTGCCGGCCCGTTCACCCACGTGGCGGACGTGTCCGTGTCCTCGTACCACGACACCACGGCTCCCCTGGGAACCTCCTATTACCGCATCACCGCCGTGGACAGCGCAGGCCAGGAGTCCGAGGCGGCCACCGCTGACGGGACACGAACGATCGGGTTCCGGGGGGCAACGTCCGCGACTGGCAGAAACACATCGAGCCTCACGGCGGCACGCCCCGGGGGATCGGCATCGGGTGATGTGCTCCTGGCCTCGGTGAGCGTGGCCGACACGCCGAATGTGACCGCACCCGCCGGCTGGTCGCTGGTCCAGAACACCACCAACGGCTCGATGATGCGGCAGGCGACCTACATCCACGTGACGGGAAGCGGCGAGCCAAACTCGTACACCTGGAGCTTCTCGAGCCGGACCTCCGGAGCCGTCGTGATCACCGCCTACGTGGGACTCGACACGGATGCTCCCATCGACAACTCCGCCGGGCAGGCCAACCCCCAGTCCACCGCCATCATCGCTCCCGGCGTGTCGGTCTCGGCCACCGGAGCCCTGTTGACCACCTTCGTCAGCACGAGGTCGAACTCCACGATCACCGAGCCATTGGGGATGGTCGAGCAGGTCGAGGCCATCAACACGGCTGGGCCGCAGAAGGTTGCGGTGGAGGGAGCAGATCAGATCCTTGCGGCAACAGGCGGGACCGGAGACCGGGTTGCGACGGCCAGCCAGGCGGGTGTCAACATCGGGCACACGATCGCTCTCCGGCCGACGGGGTCTGGACCGGTCGAGGACACCAGCCCGCCCACGGCGCCGACGGACGTCGAGGCCACCCCCGTGTCGGCGACGCAGATCGACCTGGAATGGACAGGCTCGGTCGACGACGTCGGGGTGAGCCACTACGTCGTCTACCGGGACAGCGCCGAGGTCGGATCGACGACGATGACGCGGTTCAGTGACACCGGCCTGCAGGCGGACACGACGTACGGGTACACGGTGGTCGCAGTCGATGCTGCCGGCAACCAGTCGGACCCCAGCACCCTGGTGTCCGCCACCACGCAGCCGGCTCCGACGCAGATCACCTTCATCGGGGCCACATCAGGCTCCTCCCGGAGCGACACGCTGACGATGTCGCGTCCCTCGGGTGCACTGCCCGGACATGTGCTGGTTGCGGCCGTCAGCGTGGTGGGCACGCCGAGTCTCACACCACCCACGGGCTGGACACGCCTGTCCCGCACCACGAGTGGCTCCTCGATGACCACGGAGGTGTTCTCCTACGTGCTGGGGCCCGGGGCCCCCGAGTCCTTCACCTGGTCCTTCAGCGCCAGCACAGCGGCGGCTGGAGCCATCAGCGGCTACAGCGGGGTGGATTCAGGCTCCCCGATCGTGGAAGCAGGCGGTCGAACCGGATCCGGCAGTTCCATCACGGCACCGTCGGTCACCTCGGAGGTGGGAGATTCGATGCTGGTGGGTTTCTTCACAACTGCGGTCAATGCCTCGATCACCTCGCCAGCGTCGATGTCTGCTCGAATGACCGCGACGACGAACGGTCCGGACAAGCTCTCGATGCTGGTGGCCGACGAACCCTTCGCTCCTGTGGGCGCCACCGGCGATCGCATCGCCTCGGCCTCGCGGTCCGCCGACAACGTCGGATACCTCATCGCGTTGCGGCCCGCAGGCTGAGCGTCAGACCTGCCGGTCTCCGTCAGGCCGGACGACGGCCCGGCGACGGGACACCCACCAGCAGCGTGAACCTCGCCCGGAATCGTTACGGGGCCGATGCCTCGGCTGGCCTGCGGTACCAGAGCGTCGCACTCTGCGCCATGCGCTGGAGACCGTCCGGCAGGGCAACCTGCGGGTGGTAGCCGAATGCCCGGCCGGCCACACCGATGTCTGCCGAGGTGTGCCGTGCATCGCCGTGCTGTCGAGCCCCGGAGTGAACTGGGAACGGACCACACAGACTCGTGACGATGCGGATGACATCCTGCATTGACGCCGTTGACCCCCCGCCAATGTTTGCGACGCCACACCACTCACTGTTCGCGCAGTCCTGCATCGCTCTGGTCACATCGTCGACGTAGGTGAAGTCGCGCGTCTGACGACCATCGCCGAAGAGCGTGAAGGGGCGTCCGGTGAACGCCGCGTCGACCAGCCGGGAGAAGGCCATGTCGGGCCGTTGTCCGGGGCCGTAGACAGTGAACAACCGCAGGGATGCCGTTGGCACATCGTGATTGACCCGGTACAGCTCGCACAGATGCTCAGCGGCGAGCTTGGTGACGCCGTAGGGCGAGACGGGGCGGGGGGCGATGGTCTCGGGGGTCGGAAAGGCTTCCGCATTGCCGTACACCGAGGAACTGGATGCATACACGAACTTGCGAAGTGGTCGGCCGTGGACGGCTTCCAGCAGGCGCTGGGTGGCTGCCACGTTGTGGCGCAGGTACGTGTCGAACTCCCGTCCCCACGACGCCCTGACCCCTGGCTGACCGGCGAGGTGGAAGACGACGTCCACGCCATCCAGCAGTCGCTCCAGATCGGTGGTTACCAGGTCGGCCTCGACGAACTGGAAGTTGGGATCGTCCCGGATCGGTTCGAGATGGTGTTCCTTCACGTCCCGGCTGTAGTACGGGGTGAAGACATCGATACCGCGGACGAGGTTGCCAGAAGCCAGCAGCCGACTGCAGAGGTGAGAGCCGACGAACCCGGCAGCTCCGGTGACGAGTGCATGCATTCCGTGTCCGATCACCGGGCACCACTGGATGCCGGTCGTGCGCTCATCGAGGCGGTCTCGGCCATCAGGGCGGTCGGGTGCACCAGGTCCAGCATGAACGCGACCGCCACCGCCTGAGCCTTGGAGTGGACACCGAACTTGGTCAGGATGTTCTGGATGTAGGTCCGTGCCGTGGTGCGAGCAACCCCGAGATTGTCCGCGATGCGGTCCGTGCTGTAACCGTTCGCAAGCTCCCGAAGAACCTCATGTTCACGCGGCGTCAACATGGCCCAGTCGACGGCGGTGCTGGATTTCTCGTTCTTCGTTGCCGGCGTGGCGTACGTCACGTTGCCCAAGCGCGCCCCGTCGATCGTCTGGAGCGTCATCGCGATCGGTGCGGTCTTCGCGATGACGGCGTCGGCACCCGCCCGTAGTGCCAGCGCCGCGAGCGCTGGGTCCTCGTAAGGCGTCAGTACCACGAGGCGGCTGGCCTGACTGGCCTCTCGCAGGCGACAGATGAGGTCCGGCACGGTGACATCCGGAAACCCCGTGCCCGTCACACAGACGTCGAACTCCGCAGCATCCAGACGACAAGCATCCTCTGGCCCGCTGACCCACGTGATCTCGTGGCCTCGGTCGCGCATCACGTCGGCGAGTGCATCGGCGAACAGGTGGTGCTGCTCGCAGTGGAGCAGTCTGGTAGTCATCGCGCCCCCTTATGGATGGCCAGTTCGCCAGAGGAACCCCGCCTCCTTCGCCATCCCTGAGATCCACCAGGGCCCTCCTGGGGACCTCGACTCGAACTTTACGAAGACCCCGCTGGCCGCTCCGTAGCGCACGCCACACTCCGAGAACTCGGCGACATCACCTCGTCGGGCGCCCCAAGGCAGCCAAGGGCGCCCCCGCGCCGACCGAATCGCACCCAGACCTCGTGGCGGGCGACGGAGGGAATGGTCGGTCGTATGCTTGACCGAATTGTTCCCACGGACCACTGTGAGAGCGGATGCCAAAGTCACGGATCCTTCTCGTCCACGCCCAGCGCACCTTCTCGGCTGCACTCACGTCAGTGCTCGAACGTGACCCCGATCTTCGCGTGGTGGGTGCCGTCCCCTCCAGACTGGCAGCCCGCGCTGCCCTGGACACCCTGCGCCCCGACGTGGTGGTCATCGGGAAGCAGTTGGAGGGCGAGGAGGACGGGATTCAACTGCTGGAGGAGCTCACCGCCGACGCGAGTACCGCACCCAACGTGGTGATGATCGTGGAAGGACCCGATCGGCTGGGCCTCGCGGCAGCTGCGGTTCGTGGAGGAGCTGTCGTCGTGGTGCCGTCCGACAGCGCAGCCGAGGATCTCGTCGAAGCCATCCACGAGGCCGCGCTCGGCCATGGCTGGATTCCGCCACCCCTGTTGGGTGGCGTTCTTCGCCTGCTGGTACGTGCACCGGACGACCATCTCCCGCACGCGCGGCTGTTCGAGCGCCTCACGGACCGTGAGGCGGAGATCCTGCAGTACCTGGTCGCGGGCTTCGAGCGCGCCCGTATCGCCACGGATCTCGAGCTGTCCCCGAACACCGTCCGGACTCACGTGGGCAACATCCTGCGCAAGCTGGAGGTGCACTCCACGCTGGAGGCGGTGACGCTCGCGTACGCCAGCGGTATGCCGACCGACAAGGTCCCCGACATGCCGTGGACGTGACGGTTCACGAGGATCGTTTGGGCTCGTCGAGGCGTTCGCCCGTGTGAACGGGCCCGCGGGCTGGGGGGCACCGCGGGCCCGCCGTCCACCGGCCTTCTCGCTCCGGGGTCGGGGGCACCCCAGGCGACGGCTGGGTGGACGCCTGAACGCACATCAGGTACGCAGATCGTGGACGGTCAACGGCATGCCCGCTGCGAACCACGTCACCGTCGGACTGTGGTGCACGACACCCCCACGTCGCAACACTCACCCTCGGTGCGGGTCAGCATCGCGACGTCGTCAGCCCGTCGACAACCACTCGAGCGGGCCACCGACAGCCTGTGCGCGCAAGTGCTCGAGGTTGGTCACCACGAGGCGTCGGCGCGAGGTCTGGACGAGACCCTCCTCGCGAAGCCGATGAAGGACCTTCGCGGCAGTCTCGCGGCTTGCGCCAACCCACTCGGCCAGCTCGGTCTGCGTCAGCGGCAGGGCGATGGTGACGCCCCCCGGTGTCTGTACACCCCAGCGCTCGGTAAGTTCCACCAGTGCCTGCACGATGCGGTGCCGGGTGTCGCACAGGTCATTGCGGGCGAGCGTCGCCTCTGCCGCAGTCGCACGGCTTGCGACCGCGATGAGCAGCCCGTGGTGCAGCCCACCCGATGCCTGGGTGGCGTTGCGCAGCCCGTCCGCGTCGAGGACCAGTGCCTCTCCCGGGCTCAGGGCGGTGACATCGTGCTCGCAGGGTGTCCGCGTGATGGCCGCAACCTCGGCGACCAGGTCACCAGGCCCGCGAAAGCCCGATATGGCAACCGAGCCATTCTCGAGTGCCCGATGCTCCTTGACGTAGCCAGTCAGTAGCAGCCAGCACGAGCCGGGTCGTGACCCCTGCAACGTCAGGCTGTCCCCGCGGGCGAACCGGGCCCACCGGGCGCGCCCGAGGAGATCGTCGACCTCCGTTCGACGGAGCTCACGCAGGAGCGGTGAGGCACGAAGCGCTCCGACCCGACGTGACTCGTGCAGCGTTGTCGCCGTGATGCCCCTCAGATGCGGACGCATGGTCCCTGCCCCCTCTTCGACGCCAGCCCATGGCGTTCGTGCGTAAAGCGCCCCGCTCCGCCCGGCCCGACGATACGTGCACGAGACGTGGTGCTCCAGTCCCATGACGCTCTGCAACCGTCCCGGGACTCCCGTCCCGGGAATGATGACGGTGGGTGACATGCACGAGCGCTGAGCCCTTCGTGCTGGGCGCAGATCGCGCGGAACATGGCTGCGCCCGGGGACCACTAAGGTGCCCCTGCTTTTCCGAGTGGGAAGAAGGGCCGTGGCCACCGAACCGACCGCGATCGACGGGTTGTTCGTCGTGCGCTGGGACACGCACGGCGACGACCGGGGGTTCTTCCGCCAGACGTACCA